>NZ_JBFTQI010000810.1:0-2538 GCF_056398925.1 Pedobacter sp. 01T416_2 | reverse complement strand
GCCCAATACCGCAATGAAAACCAAAATTAGAAAAGATCCTGTGCCTGGCCCGATTAAACCATCATAAAAACCGATTAATATCCCAAATAAAGCAGCCATTAAAACCTGTTGTTTAAGGGAATGGTCTTTCTCCTGGTGGATACCAAATTGTTTGTTAAAGTAGGTGTAAAGTGCAACTAAAATCAGCACAACGAGGATTATAGGTTTGATGACAGAATTATCTATCCTGCTTACCAAAAACGCGCCCAGCAATGCTGCTAAAAACGCAGTTATCGCACAAGCCGCAAGTACTTTGTAATTAAAACTAACCTGTTTTGAATATTTGAAAGCAGCCAGCGTTGTACCCGCCATTGACGGGATTTTGGTAGTGCCTAAAAGCGTAGCCACAGGATAATGGGGCAAAATAAGTAAAATGGCGGGGGTTTGTAATAAACCACCGCCACCTACAATAGCATCTATAAATCCGGCAGCAAAAGCTACCAGACAAAGTAAAATCAGTTCGTTAACCACTATAAATTTTTAAATCAATTCTTCCGAATTCATTACCGCTGGCTTCAGCCAACAGTATTTACATCCGCTCTGGCGAAGTAATACCTAAAATAAGCATTCCGGCATGAATGATATCGGCCGTTTTTTTACTCAGGTTTAAACGGAACTGTTTTACTTCACCTTCTTCCGTTTTTACAATTGGCGGTACCTCATGGTAAAACTTGTTGAATAGCTTAGCCAGTTCGTATAAATAGTTGGCCAAACTTGCCGGACTATAAGCTCTAGCCGCAATAGCAATTTCTGCAGGGTATTTTGCCAATTGCAGAATCATTTCTAATTCCACGTCACTAATCCCGCCAAACTCCAAACTCCCAACGCCAAACTTATACTCAGACTTGCTCAACAGCGATTTAATCCGCGCGTGCGTGTATTGGATAAATGGACCTGTATTCCCTTGAAAATCGATACTTTCAGCAGGATTGAACAACAAACGTTTCTTAGGTTCAACCTTTAAAAGGAAATATTTTAAAGCACCTAAACCTATATTTTTATACAGTTCTTCTTTATCTGCTTCACTAAAATCGTTGGTTTTACCCAATTCTTCTGTTTTTTCGCGGGCGGTGGTTACCATGCTCTCAATCAACTCATCTGCATCAACAACCGTTCCTTCACGGCTTTTCATCTTGCCGTTTGGCAGATCGACCATTCCGTACGATAAATGGTATAAACCTTTTGCCCAGCTCTTGCCTAGTTTTTCTAAAATCAGGAACAACACTTTGAAATGGTAATCCTGCTCATTTCCTACCACATAAATCGACTCATCCATATTGAAATCGTCGTGTTTCATCTCAGCAGTACCTAAATCTTGTGTGATGTAAACCGAAGTCCCATCAGCACGCAGAACTAATTTCTGGTCTAAACCATCGGCAGTTAAATCGATCCAAACCGAACCATCTTCCTTTTTAAAGAAAACACCTTTGGCCAAACCTTCATCAACCGTACCTTTTCCTAACAGGTAGGTATTGCTTTCGTAATAGAATTTATCAAAATCAACTCCGAGGTTTTTATACGTTACATTAAAACCAGCATAAACCCACTCGTTCATGGTTTTCCAAAGCGAAACTACTTCCTCATCCCCTTGCTCCCATTTCAAAAGCATTTGTTGCGCTTCTTTAATTAATGGTGCATTTTTCTTAGCCTCTTCTTCTGTTTGTCCCTCAGCTTTTAAAGCATCAATTTCTTTTTTGTACTCTTTATCAAAAATTACGTAGTATTTTCCAACCAAATGATCGCCCTTTAAGCCAGTACTTTCGGGTGTTTCGCCATTACCCCACTTTTGCCAGGCAAGCATCGATTTACAGATGTGGATACCACGGTCGTTAACCAGGTTTACCTTCACCACATCGTAACCGTAAGCTTTAAGCAGCTCAGAAACCGAGTAACCCAAAAGGTTATTACGCACGTGCCCCAGGTGAAGCGGTTTATTGGTATTTGGAGACGAATATTCTACCATTACCTTTTTACCGTTCGATGCATACACGCCAAAATCAGGCGATAAAATTTCTTCGTTAAATTGTTTTAAGAAATAACTTTCGGCAATGCTTAAGTTCAAAAAGCCTTTAACCACATTAAATTTAGTAATATCGGTTACGTTAGCAACCAAATATTCACCAATCTCAGTGGCAGTTTGTTCAGGCGATTTCTTCGAAATTTTGGTAATCGGAAAAACAACAATTGTTGCCTGTCCTTCAAATTCTTTACGTGTTTCTTGTATGTTGATTACACTTTCGGCTACTTCTTCCTTATAAAGTTCAAAAATAGCTTTCTGTGTTTCGGCAATAATAAAATTCATGCGCCAAAAATATGTAAAAAAGGTGGAAGGTGAAAGGTTTAAGGTAGAAGGTTTTCGAGCTTTTAAAGGGCTTGGAAAGCCACTGTAGTGCCAGTCGGTTCCGATAGTCCTTCTTTTCGCTATAGTCCCGATTGAAGAAATCGGGAGCTGCCGCTTCAATAAGGTTTATTTAGTTGGTTCTGTGCAATAAATAAACC
>NZ_JBFTQI010000809.1:0-2543 GCF_056398925.1 Pedobacter sp. 01T416_2 | reverse complement strand
GTTCCATCCCATCCATTTGCTACATTATCTGATTGGAATATCAATTGACCCCATTGTGTGAAAATACTCATTTTGGCACTTGATATAGTATTACCATAGATTAAGAAGGTATCGTTCTTACCGTCGTTATTTGGTGTAAATGCATTTGGTATGTAAACCTGATCTCCAAATGGATTAGCTGCTTTACCAGTTACCGGAGTAGAATTAGCACTGGTTTGGCACTCAATCTGGCCTCTGGCGCGTACAATAATGGTTACACTTTGATCTGGTTTCAAGCCTGCTACTAAGTAAGTAGTTCCGGTTGATCCGCCTGTTGGGTTTACCCATGTTAAGCCATTATCTTGAGAAACTTCGTAAGCAGTAGCGCCAGCAACCGCAGCCCATGCAAAGGTTACACTGTTTGGTGTTGTGCTTTGCACCACTACTACTGGTTTTTCTAATACCGGCAGTACATTAACCGTAACGCCTGTTCTTGTTGGACTAGCACAACCACCCACAGCTATTGCCTCTACGTAGTAGATTGTGGTAGCAGTTAAGTTTGGTGTAGTAAAGGTTATACCTTCTGCCAGTACAGGGCCGCCAGAGCTTGCAGCATACCATCTGTAAACTAATCCTGCTAAAGCATTATTAACCGTTAATATGGTTGAGCTTCCTGCGCAAAGTGTTCCATTTGCTGCTGTTACCGATGCTGGTGCAACTGGTACTGGTAGCGCAATTACATTTACCGGAGTTCTAGATGATGAGATACAAGTTCCATTTGCACCTTCAACATAGTATGTGATGTTTGCATTAACCGCAGGAGTGGTAAAGTTTGCTCCTGTTCCAGCCAATGTTCCACCTACAGCTGTAGTGTACCAATTGTATGTTACACCTGTTTGAGGACTTGTTACCGTTAATACAGCTGGGCTTCCGGTACAAACATTAACCGATGTTGAAGCTACTGTTGGCACTGTTGGTTTTGCATTAACAGTAACCGTTACTTTAACACGGCCACCATTGTTGTTACAACCTCCTGTTCCGATTGCTAAAATATAGTAATCTGTTGTTGCAGCTAAGGCTGTTACATTGAATGTTGTGCCAGTGAATAACAAATTACCACCAACCGCTGCAGTGTACCATTCGTAAGTAACACCTGCCTGTGCATTCGTTACTGATAGGGTGGCTCCATCACCTGCACATATGCCTCCATTTGGAACAGATACTACTGGGTTGTTTGGTAATGCATTTACGGTAATGGCTACTGCCCTTGCTGTTGCTGCAGTATTTTCGCATTTATTATCGCCTTTAACCGTTACATAATAAGTTGTACTTGCAGTTAATACTGGTGTAGTAAACACTGGACCAGTAAATGCTACGGTATTTAAAGTCGCATCACTATACCAGGTAAATATTGGGTTGGTTACTGTTGTGCTTGTTGCGGCTAACGTTGCGGCTGTACTTGCACAAACTGAAGTTGATCCATTTACTGTGATATCTGTTGCCAATGCGTTTGGACTAACCGTAACAGTTACTGTTTTCGCATTTGCTGCTGTATTTTCACATCTATTGGCACCCTTAACAGTTACATAATAAGTTTTAGTAGTAGTTAATACCGGAGTGGTAAATATTGGGCCGGTAAAGGCAACACTTGTTAATGAAGCATCATTGTACCAGGTAAATACCGGACTGGTAACCGTTGCTGAACTTGCATTGATTACTGCTGTTCCAGATCCACATATTCTAGCTGGGGTTGATAATGTGATATCAGCAGCTGTTGCCCCCTGATTAACATTTACAGTTACCACTTTTGCAGTGATACCTGAGTTCTCACATTTGTTATCACCCTTAACCGTAACATAGTATTTAGTTGTTGCCGTTAATACAGGGGTAACGAATGATGTACCTACATAAGCTACTGAAGTTAACGCAGCATCGTTGTACCAGGTAAATGTTGGGTTGGTAACGGTTGTTGTACTTGCTACCAAGGTTGTACCAGAACCTGAGCAGATTGTTGCATCAGTAGCGGTTATATCGGCAGCGGTAGAAACCGGACTAACAGTTATGGTAATTACTCTGGCAGTACCAGGTGCATTCTCACATTTATTATCCCCTTTTACAGTTACATAATAAGTAGTGGTGCTGGTTAAAGCCGGCGTAGTATATGTTGCGCCAATGAAACTTACATTGGTTAATGCCGCATCACTATACCAGGTAAATACTGGATTGGTTACTGTTGGAGATGTTGCAGTTAATACGGCCGATGATCCTGCGCAAGCCACTGTGCTTCCGCTAAGAATAATATCGGTAGCAGTTGCCAAAGGATTAACGGTTATTGTTACCGCTTTGGCATCTGCAGCACTGTTTTCACATTTATTGGCACCTTTAACAGTTACATAATAAGTAGTAGTGGCAGTTAAACCAGTTACTGTGAAAGTTGGACCTGTAAATACAACACTTGTTAATGATGCATCACTATACCAGGTAAATACCGGTTGGGTAACCGTAGTACTCGAAGCCATTAACATTACAGTAGAACCTGAACAGATTTGAGCATTGCTTACCGC
>NZ_JBFTQI010000808.1:0-2561 GCF_056398925.1 Pedobacter sp. 01T416_2 | reverse complement strand
ACTGATTTTAAGGATGTTCTCACTTGTTAAGAGAGGAGAAATGTATGTCGAGAATTATAGGAGAGCGTCATAAAAGCTAAGAAAAACTCCCAAAAAAAGAGTTTTTCTTAAAATAAATTTGCAATTGTGGTAAACCTAGAATACGACCGAAGCAAAGCGGAGCGGAGAGATCTTTGAACTATGTTACTGAAAAGTTTAAAGATTTCTCCATTACGCTACCGATGAAAAATCGGTAAGCTTCAGTCGAAATGACGATATTATTTCTCTTAAATTCACCTGTCATTAATATTGATTTTTATACAATAAATTATCCCCTAGGATGACAAATCTATATTTATGATACAACCTCTTTGTTTTCAGCTTAAAAATTTAATATCACTCTTAACAGCTGAAATAGCAACAGAGATTAACGGTTCTTATTATTAATCAAATCAGTGGCTTTTCCGTTTTTGGCGTCAATGGGTTTACCATTCTGAAGGTAAATTAAGCCGTTTCTATATACAGCCAAACTAGATTTCCCTCCAGCTAAATAGTTGCCTGGAACAGGAATATCTCCTTCTTGTCCAAATTTCACCGGTTCTTTAAAGCGGTCGATAATCCATTCGTTTGTTGAAGGTCTGAAAACAGCCATCTCTGCCCTACCATCGCCGTCATAATCTGCAGGTACCGGAATATCGCCCGGTGTATGCTTAACCTGCAAAGGAATATTACCGAGACTGGTTTGCCATAAAGAGTTGTCTTTACGAAATATGCCTACATCCAATATCCCATCTCCATCATAATCTGCAGGAACAGGGACACCATTTTTATGTCCGAATTTCACACTATCCAGTCCATCAAAGTACCATGTTAATGTAGAAGGACGATAAACAGCAGCTTCTGCAAAACCATCTCCATCCCAATCTCCACACACGGGAATATCGCCTGCCTGGCCAAGTACAACATCTTTCCCACCCTGGATATAAAACTTTCCTTCGGATGGTCTGAAAACCGCAAGCTCCGTTTTACCATCTCCATTATAGTCGGCTGGAGCTGCAACATCGCCAGGTTTACCAAAGGCAATATCTGCCTCCCCCGATATTTTCCAGGTACCATTAGAAAAAAATGCGATTTCGCTAATGCCATCGTTGTTATAATCCTGATACCTGGCCACTGTGGTATGGTGGAACAAGGGAAGTGTGAATTTACTATCGGCATCGGCCTCTTCTTCACCTGTTACCGGAGAAAAAGTACGTACACTGATCAGGTCTTTCGATTTAGAAAATTTCATGAGCCGCATTAAACCGTGCCCCCCATCTGGCCTGCTCTGAAAATCTGATAACAATGATTTGATCACATTTCCCGCATAACCATCCTGACGGTAGCCTTCACCGTTATCGCCCACATGGCCTGATAAAGTTAAAAACACATTCGGGTAACTTTTTAAACGATCGAAAATCCGTTGCCCCTGTTTAGAAAACTTCGGAAAGCCCTTTTCGTTGGTACCGGTTTTCTTATTAAAATGAATAATAGAATGGCTCACTAAGATGGCCTTCCGATCGTTAAATTTTTCAAGTAGCGCACTTGCCCATTTGTTCAATCCTTCAATATCCTCATCATAAGAATCATATTCAAAAAATATAGCAATGAATTTATAACCGCCTGCTTCGAAAAGATCGAAATGGCTATCGTTATTATCACGATAATGCCCGCCGTACCATTTTTTATCTTTAAAATGATCCACGCCAAAATATTTATTGTACTGATCGGTTTTACCACTTAAGGGATATTGACTCTTGGTTTGATCGTGGTTGCCTACGGCCATACCATATGGAATACCCTGCGGATAACCAGGTTGTGGTTTTTCCAATTTATACATCGACCCGGCAGCATTTACCCATTGTTGTGGGAATTTTTCCCCATCATCAGAAATATCACCAAGATGGATTACGTATTTAATGTTTTCTTTTGCTGCATTTTTTGCAATCCACTCGGTCTGCTCCGAAAACATCTCCTTTTTCCCGCCATTCTTCTCTGAAGTATAATATTGGGTATCGGGTAGTACAACGATCGCAAATTCATCGTTTGCTAAACGTTCTTCCTGCAACGCAGGTATTAAGCTTGCACTTGTAGTTAATAACATTTGTGCACTTAAAAAAATGCAAAGGCTTTTCTTTAACAGTGCTTTATTTATGGTCATTTTTACTTAATTAAATTTTATTCTTCTTTTACTTGTCTTATACTTCAATCTTAAAAGTATCCTGGGTTTTGGATGATCTTAGGATTTAGTCCAACTTCGTTTTGTGGGATTGGAAATAATAAATGGTGATTATCGATTACGTAAGCATCTGAGGAAAGAAATGGAAGCTGCTGCCTTATTTTAACACCAAATGCATTAATAACATTAATTGCTTTTCCAGTTCTCAATAAATCTGTCCATCTGCTGTTTTCGAAAGCCAGTTCAACCCGGCGCTCATGTAGAATAATTGTTCTAAGCTCCGTTTGATCGGTACTTACAATATCCGTTAAACCAGCTCTTTTCCTCACCCTATTTAGTGGTGCTAAAGCAAGCGCCGATTTTC
>NZ_JBFTQI010000807.1:0-2570 GCF_056398925.1 Pedobacter sp. 01T416_2 | reverse complement strand
CCATTATTGGTACGTCTAAAATGGGGCATACTTATCCAGGCGCAACAGTTCCATTTGGTTCGGTACAGCTAAGTCCCGAAACGGATACTTTATCTTACGAAGTAAACGGAAAATACAATGGCGATGTATATAAATACTGTGCGGGTTATAAATATGAAGATAAAACCATTACCGGCTTTAGTCATACCCATTTTAGCGGTACTGGTCACTCCGATTTGGGTGATTTTCTCATTATGCCTACACAAGGTAAATTGCAATTGAATCCTGGTACTGCATCAGATCCGAAAAGTGGTTACCGTTCGGCATTTTCGCATACCAATGAAGTTGCAGAGGCCGGTTATTACAAAGTAAAATTAGATGATGATAACATTACCGCCGAATTAACTTCGACCACGAGGGTAGGGATGCATCAATATACTTTTCCTAAATCGGATCAATCGCACATTATTCTCGATCTGATGGCCGGTATTTACAATTACGAAGAAAAAACCGTTTGGACTTACGTTCGCGTAGTGAACGATACCCTGATTACCGGTTACCGCCAAACCAATGGATGGGCCAGAACCAGAACCGTATATTTTGCGATGAGCTTTTCTAAACCTTTTAAAAGCTACGGACGTAAAAGCTACGATGCCAAACAGGCTTATAGAGGCTTTTGGGGCAAGTTTAACCAGGAGCAGAACTTTCCTGAAATTGCAGGCAAAAAACTGAAAATGTACTTCGACTTCGATACCCAGGAAGGAGAGAAGATTAAAATTAAATTTGCTTTATCGCCGGTTAGCCAGGAAAATGCTTTGCAAAATATGCGTGCAGAAACTTCGGGCTGGGATTTCGAAAAAGTGAAGGCTCAGGCACAGGCTACCTGGAATAAAGAATTGAATAAAATACAGGTAACTACTTCTAACGATAATAAAATCAATTTTTACACCGCTTTATATCATGCTTTTATCAATCCAACAACCTATACCGATATTAATGGCGAGTATAAAGGTTTAGATCAGGGGATACATAAAGCTGAAGGCTTTACCAATTACACCACATTCTCGCTTTGGGATACTTACCGGGCCTTACATCCATTCTTTAATATTATGCAGCCAAGCCGAAGTAATGATATGGTAAAATCGATGATGGCGCATTACGATCAGAGTAGTTTGCACATGTTGCCGATCTGGTCGCATTATGCCAACGATAACTGGTGCATGAGTGGTTACCACAGTGTTTCTGTAATTTCTGATGCGATTATAAAAGGCACCTACAATGGCGATGCGAACAAAGCATTGGATGCCTGTATTGCAACAGCAAAACACCGCGACTACGAGGGAATCGGCTATTATATGGATAAAGGTTATATCCCGGCAGAAAAATCGGGCATTTCGGTTTCCAATAACTTAGAATATTCTTACGATGACTGGTCGATTGCACAACTGGCCAAGAAATTAAACCGTATGGATGTTTACGACGAATTTATCAAACGTTCTAACAACTGGAAAAACAACTACGATAGTGCTTCTGGTTTCATGCGCCCTAAATTGGCAGATGGCTCTTTTAAAAAGCAATTTGATCCAAAAGATACTGAAGGGCAGGGTTTTATTGAAGGAAACAGCTGGAACTACAGTTTCTTTGTTCCGCAGGATCCGGCTTCACTGATTGAAATGATGGGTGGCAAAAAGAAATTTGCAACCCGTTTAGATACTTTGTTTACCATGCACTTACCTGACGAATTTTTTGCGCATACTGAAGACATTACCCGCGAAGGTATTATTGGCGGATATGTACATGGTAACGAACCTGCACACCATATCGCTTACCTTTACAACTGGACCGATCAGCCATGGAAAACGCAGGCGCAGATCCGTCACATCTTAAACATGCAGTACAAACCTACAGCCGATGGTTTGGGTGGAAATGATGATTGCGGGCAGATGAGCGCCTGGTATATGTTCTCTTCGTTAGGTTTTTATCCGGTAGCACCAGGTTCTGATGTATATTCATTAGGCAGTCCATTGGTTAACAACGCAGTAATTAATTTAGAAAACGGTAAAACATTTACTGTTGAGGCCATTAAACAAAGCGATAAAAATGTTTATGTAGAAAAAGTTTTATTGAACGGCAAAGAAATTACCGATCATAAAATTAAACATGCCGATATCACCAACGGCGGAAAGCTTACTTTTTACATGAGCGCAAAACCTAAGAAATAATTTTTCTCATCCCTGTACAAATTGAACCGTTGACTTTAATTAGTCGACGGTTTTTTTGTTTACCCTTCAAATGTCGTCATTTCGAGCGGAGTGCAACGTAGTCGAGAACCCGAAGGCTCTGCGAAGCAAAATCTATCTCAAGATAGATCTCTCCATTCCACTGTGTTCCAGTCGAGATGACGATACTTTTTATTAAATTCTCTGAATTGATAACGGAGTGAAGTGAAGGCAAGGGCTATTATCAACCAAATTTCCGTGTTTTTCCTTGCCTCCGTGGCTAAAAAAACACACTTGCTCTTTCTCTAGGTAATCTATTATTGAAATCGAAATTAAAATAAATTTTGATATCTAAATTATCTATCGTAATAT
>NZ_JBFTQI010000806.1:0-2573 GCF_056398925.1 Pedobacter sp. 01T416_2 | reverse complement strand
GGGCTGTACTAACCGATGAAATACAGAACCACTCTTTTCCAAAATAAAAAAAATAGATTTCTACACGCTTTTTCTGGCTTTCAACTAAGCGCTTTGGTCTTTCTTCTTCAGTCTTTAAGCTTTCTGCTTTAATCTTTCAGCTTTGGTCTTTCTTTCCTATCTTCGCAACAAATTATTTGTATGTTTCCTACCGTTTCACATTTTTTAGAATACTTATTCGGCATTAATTTACCGCTTCCATTTAATACTTTCGGTGTTTTTGTAGCACTGGCGTTTGTTGCTGGTTACTGGGCTTTCACCAAAGAGCTTAAGCGTAAGGAAGCATTAGGCATACTCCACCCAATTAAAAAGACAATTGTGGTTGGCAAACCTGCTACTACATCAGAGTTGATCATGAATGGCCTTTTCGGCTTCGTTATTGGTTATAAACTGGTTTATGCGTTGTTAAACTACAAACTTTTTGTAAATGATGCACAGTCGATTTTAATGTCGACCAAAGGAAATATAATTGGTGGGTTGTTTTTTGCAGGGCTGTTTGCTTATTGGGATTATACCGAAAAGAATAAACACAAGCTGGATAAACCAAAAGAAACACAGGTAACCATCCACCCGTACCAAACCATGAGTAACCTGATTGTTTGGGCGGCTATATGGGGTTTTTTAGGGGCAAAGTTTTTCGATAACCTAGAGTATTGGGATGATTTTGTTCAACATCCCATCGAACGGTTATTATCTTTTAGTGGTTTAACTTTTTATGGTGGTTTAATTTGCGGCGGTGCGGCTGTATTAATTATTGCTAAAAGAAATGGTATTAAACCGCTCCATATGCTTGATGTAGGTGGGCCGGGAATGATGCTGGCTTATGCTGTAGGCCGTATTGGTTGCCACTTAGCCGGCGATGGCGACTGGGGGATTGTAAATTCAAATCCAAAACCATTTTCCTGGCTTCCAGACTGGTTGTGGTCTTACAAATATCCGAATAATGTGGTAGGCGAAGGCATTCCGATTCCTGGTTGTACCGGTAAGTTCTGTAACGAATTGGCACAAGGTGTATACCCGACACCAATTTACGAAGTAATTATATGTTTAATCCTTTTTGCCTTTTTATGGAAGATTAGGGATAAAATAAAAGCACCTGGTTTAATGTTTGGTATTTACATGATCTTAAACGGTATGGAACGTTTCTGCATCGAATTAATCCGTGTAAATTCAAAATATCATGTTTTTGGTTTACCCCCTTTCACCCAGGCAGAAATGATTTCTACTTTTCTTGTTGTTGGCGGTATAGCACTAAGTGCTTATGCTTTAAGGAACAAGAATCAACTGGCTTAAATACCTATAAGTTTATTTCTCATCCAATAAACGCCTCGTTTTATTGTTAAATAGTTATGAATTACGAATTACTGTGCACAAAAGTAATATCGATTGTAAGGCTTACTGGAAACTTTATCCGTAAAGAAGCGCTGCAGTTCGATGTTCAAAAAATAGAATACAAAGGATTAAATGATATGGTTTCTTATGTTGATAAAACAGCAGAACAGAAACTGGTTCAAAATCTCGAAAAATTGATTCCTGATGCAGGTTTTATAACCGAAGAGAAAACCATTAACCGTACTGGTAAAACCTACACCTGGATAATTGATCCCTTGGATGGTACAACCAATTTTATCCATGGCATTCCAGCTTATGGTATAAGTGTAGCACTTTATGAAGATGGATTACCCGTTATCGGCGTAGTTTACGAGTTAAATAGGGGAGAAATGTTTTATTCATATAAAGGTGGGCCTGCCCTTATGAATAAGAAAGAAATTAAAGTTTCTACTAATCCTGATCTAAAATCGAGTTTATTGGCAACAGGTTTTCCGTATTATCAGTTTGATAAACAGCCTCAATATTTAAAATTATTGACCGAAATGATGCAGAAAAGCCATGGTGTACGTAGAATTGGTGCAGCAGCAATAGATCTGGTATATACAGCCTGTGGACGTTTCGATGCTTTTTTTGAATACAATCTGCAACAATGGGATTTTGCAGCCGGATGCTTTATTGTGCAGCAGGCAGGAGGAGAGGTTTACGATTTTGCTGGTGGAAATGATTACTTTGAAAAAAGAGAGATTTTGGCTACCAATGGTAAACTTACCGCTGAGATGTTAACTGCGATTAAGCAGTACTTTAATTAATGGCGTCACCCTGACCTGTAGCGCAGTGGAAAGCTACGCAGTAAACCGATCTTTAAGCGAGCTCACCGAAGGTAATTTCTTTCAGGGTCTGAACTTGAAGATGCTGAAAGAAATTTAGCATGACGAACATCTACAGGACGGCAGATTTGCAATAAAAAAAGGTCCCGATTCTCATCGGGACCTTTTCACTATATGTACTATGAAAAATGCACAATTTTAAAGCGCTTCAGAAACTACTTCTGTAACTTCTGGTACCATTCTCTGCAATAAGTTTTGGATACCAGATTTAAGCGTAATTGTAGAAGATGGACAACCGCTGCAAGAACCGCGTAATTCTACCGTAACCACACCTTCATCGAAAGATTTGTATGTAATTGCACCACCATCCTGTTC
>NZ_JBFTQI010000805.1:0-2579 GCF_056398925.1 Pedobacter sp. 01T416_2 | reverse complement strand
AACCAAGACTTTATAAACTTGGAGAAAACGAATTTGCAATCACTTTTCCACTTGATATAGAGTTTGAGATTTACTGCTACTTCATTAATTATGTTCGTTATCCAATGAGTTTTGAAAAATCATTTGACGTAATAGGCTGGGCAACAACAAGAATAGGAGAGCAATGGATAACTGATAAAGTTGCAAATAAAAAAGTAATGTTATTTATTCCTTCTGATGACACAGAGCATGACAATGTATTTTTAACTACTTCTGATAATATTGGATACAAACTTGGCTTCGCAATGGGAGAGGAAAAACAATTTTTAGACAAACCCAAACAACATTTTATTTACCCTAGGATAGAGATTAAAGATTTAACTGACAAGCAATATAAAGACTTTAATTGAAAAACTGTTACCTACACTATTAGCAAATTGAACTCAGGGCTCCCGACTTTTGACTTTCCGACTTTGGGCATCCGACTTATTACAACATTTCAACAATCAAAGGCTGTAACAATCAAACAATTCAAATCTATGTAATCATTTCATCGGTGTAATCATTTTTCAAAACAATTTACCTACCTTTGAATGGAGTTTAAAAACTATGTCTGAACAAAAAACAAATGAGCTCGTTCGCAAGATTTTTGAGGCTTATTTAGAAAACAAAAATCTACGTAAAACACCAGAGCGTTTCGCTATATTGGAAGAAATATATTCAAGAAACGACCACTTTGATGTAGAAACCCTTTATATCCACATGAAAAACCAAAAGTACCGCGTAAGTCGTGCTACGGTTTATAACACATTGGAGTTACTGGTTTCATGCGATTTAGTTACCAAACACCAGTTTGGTAAAAATATGGCGCAATTCGAAAAATCTTATGGTTACCGCCAGCACGATCACGTAATCTGTATCGAATGTGGTAAAGTAGTAGAATTCTGCGATCCACGAATCCACCAGATCCAAACCATGGTTGGTGATCTTTTAAAATTTGATGTGAAACACCATTCGTTAAATCTTTATGGCTTCTGCTCTGATTGCAGTATGGCCAGAAAAGTAAACGAAAGCGCAGCAACAGTCGCAAAAATTGTAGAAAATTAAATCAAAATACAAATAAAACCAGCTTAATTTATTAAATAATGACGCAAGTAGATGTACTTCTCGGCCTGCAATGGGGTGATGAAGGAAAGGGAAAAATCGTTGATGTACTAAGTCCAAAATATGATCTTATTGCCCGTTTTCAGGGTGGCCCAAATGCCGGACATACTTTAGAGTTCGATGGCAAAAAATTCGTTTTAAATACAATCCCTTCAGGAATTTTTAACGAAAAAACCATGAATCTTATTGGTAATGGTGTAGTAATCGACCCTATTATCCTAAAAAGAGAGTTAGATAATTTAAAAAAAGCTGGTCATGATCCTATTGCCGATGGCAAATTGGTGATTGCCCGTAAAGCGCACTTAATTTTACCAACCCACCAATTATTGGATGCAGCTAACGAGGCACGCATGGGTAAAAATAAAATTGGATCAACCTTAAAAGGTATTGGTCCAACTTATATGGATAAAACTGGCCGTAACGGTTTACGCGTTGGCGATACTACTCTACCTGATTTTAAAGAACGCTATGCTAAATTGGTAGAAAAACATACTGAAATCCTTTCTCATTACGAAGGTTTCGAATATGAATTGGCTGAGAAAGAAGCATCATTCTTTGAAGCAATCGAATTCTTAAAAACCATTCCTCATGTTGATAGTGAACATTATGTAAATGGTTTCTTAAAAGAAGGAAAAGCTGTTTTAGCAGAAGGTGCTCAGGGAACGTTATTGGACGTAGATTTTGGTTCATACCCTTTTGTAACATCTAGTAACACCACAACTGCAGGCGCCTGTACTGGTTTAGGTATTGCGCCTAATAAAGTAGGAGCCGTTTATGGTATCTTCAAAGCATATTGCACACGTGTTGGTGGTGGCCCTTTCCCTACTGAATTAGATAACGAAGTTGGCGAAAATTTACGCGCTTTAGGTCACGAATTTGGCGCAACTACAGGTCGTGCCCGTCGTTGTGGCTGGATCGATCTTCCTGCATTAAAATATGCCATCATGTTAAACGGGGTAACCGAGTTAATTATGATGAAAGCTGATGTTTTGGATACCTTCGATACCATTTATGCTTGTACCCACTACGAATACAATGGCGAAACGATCGATTACATGCCATACGACATCATTTCAATCGAGCCAAAACCAGTATTGAAAGCAATTGATGGTTGGGCAACTGATGTAACTAAAATTACTTCTGTAGATGAAATCCCAGCTAAATTAACTGATTACATTGCTTTCTTAGAAAAAGAATTAGAAGTGCCGATCAAATTCCTTTCTGTAGGACCAGATAGAGCACAAACTTTAGAATTACGTTAATATAAGATTCGTCATGCTGAATTTAGTTCAGCATCTATATGTTCATAAACTGATAGACCCTGAAATAAATCCGATAGTTATCGGATCAGGGTGATGACCAATAATAAAAAGCAACCTGCAACCAGGTTGCTTTTTTTATTTCAGAGTTGTCAACTTTAATGACAGAAGCACAGA
>NZ_JBFTQI010000804.1:0-2583 GCF_056398925.1 Pedobacter sp. 01T416_2 | reverse complement strand
GTTACGAAGTATCTACAACACAGTTTTTCTTACCAACCATTACAGCCAACGTTGGTAAAATCAAAAATACAGGGGTAGAATTTTCATTAAATGCTACAGTTTTCCAAACAGATAGTTTCAGATGGACAACCTCGCCAAATATTGCGCACAATAAAAACGTAGTGGAAACTTTATCTGATGAATTCTATAAAATTCCATTCATTCAAACAGCTCAGCTTGGTGGCAAAGGTCAGTCGGGCAATTTCAGTCAGTTAGTTCAGCCAGGTTATGCATTGGGCACTTTTAACCTTTGGAATTATGCAGGTAAAAATGCTGCAGGTGTAAGTACATACATCAATGCTGCTGGTCAAACTATTGCCACACAGCCTTTAACCACTGATGCAAAAATTGCTGGCAACGCCCAGCCTAAATTAATTTACGGATGGGTAAATAGTTTCAGCTATAAAAACTGGGATTTTAACTTTTTAGTTAGAGGCGTTTTGGGTAATAAGATTTTGAATGCTACAAAGGCATCTTTAAATAATCCTGCCGATGCAAAACTCCAAAACATCCCAACCTTTACCCTGGGCGAATCTTTCAATGATATTAATGCATATCTGATTTCAGACCGTTTCCTTGAAAGTGGCTCATACTTGCGTTTGGATAACGCTACGCTTGGCTATACGCTAAAACCTAAAACACCAACCATCAAAGCCATTAGATTATATGTTACCGCAAATAATCTTTTTGTAATCACTAAATACAGTGGTTTAGACCCAGAAATCAACATTGGTGGATTAACGCCTGGAATTGATAACAATAATTATTATCCAAAAACAAGAACCTTCAGTTTCGGTGCAAGTGCATCATTCTAAAAAAAATAAAGATGAAAAAGATTATAATCCTATTTAATATCCTTGCTTGCCTGATGGTATTGGAATCATGCAGTAAGCTCGATGTCGATGTTGAATCGCAATACGTTAAAGATAATTTTCCTTTTACCAATTCAGATTACGCGGCACTTTATGGCACTATGTATTCTAATCTTTCTTCTCAATATGGCGTTCCATATTGGAGAATGCAAGAGCTTTCTACAGATGCCGCAATTATTCCTGCACGCGATGGAAACTTTGATGATGGTGGCCAGTACCGTCAGCTTCATTACCATACCTGGACGATTGATCACCCGAATGTGAGAGATATCTGGCAGTGGGGGTTTGGCGGAATCAATAACTGCAACCGTTTAATCAACCTGACTAGTGAATCTTCAGTTTCGGCTACGCAAAAAAGCAGCAGTTTAGCTGAAGTAAAAGCAATGAGGGCCTTGTATTATTACTTTATGATGGATTTATATGGTAATGTGCCGATTATCGATACTTTTCCAGTGAATACGCTGCCTGGAAACCAAACCAGGGATAAAGTATTTGAATTTATTGAGAAAGAACTTTTAGCCGTTATTCCGCAATTACCAATAAAAGATAATAACAACCGAGTATTGGTTTATGGCCGACCAACCCAGGCAATGGCTTATGCTTTATTAGAAAAAATGTACCTTAATGCTGAGGTATATACTGGCAAACCGAGATATGCAGATGCTGTAATTATGGCTGATAATATTCTGAAAAACACCAACTACGTTTTAGATAACAAATATTCAGATATTTTTGATGTAAACAACGGTCCTCAGATTAATGAAACCATATTCGCTATTCCTTACGATCAGCAGATTCCGGGTAACCAGATTACAAGATTTGGTTTTTACCCTGCATTAGCAGCAGCTTATGGGATTAACGTAGGTTTTAGTATTGCTATGAGCACTACTCCCGAATATTATAATCGTTTTAATTTAAACAATGATATCCGTAACAGTTTCTGGTTAATTGGCAAACAATATGCGCCAGATGCTAATCGTAAGTCTGATTTAACTAAACCTGTTTTTGTGGCAGGAACAACTACACAAATAGAAATTACGCCAGATTTAATCTTGAAACCAGGCAAGCCAATGGATTTGGGTAATACCGTTGCAGATCAGGCTAAAGGTGTTCGATCGGTGAAGTACTGGCCAGATGCAAACGCAATTCAGGCGACACGTTTAAATGGCAACGATATGCCCCTACTCCGTTTGGCAGATGTAATGCTCATGAAAGCAGAAGCAATATTAAGAGGAGCAACTGCTACTACTGTTAATGGCGAGCTGCAAACTCCATTGGTGCTTTTAAATAAAATAAGAAGCCGTGCAGGTGCTGAACTGGCAAGTTCTGCAACATTAACGAACTTATTAGATGAAAGAGCCCGTGAATTTAGCTGGGAAGCATGGAGAAGAAATGACTTAATCCGTTTCGGACAATTTGAAACTGAATATCCGTTACCAAACGATGTACTTTTCATGAATAAGGATATAACCAGAAGAATTTATCCTATTCCAGCAAACGAGTTAAAGCTTAATACAAACCTTAAACAAAACCCTGGGTATTAACAATTAAAAAGGTGTATGAGAATCATCAGTTGCATTAGCCTATTGCTGGTATTACCAGCAATAGCGTTTATTACCGTTAAAGAAGATCCAACCATCAATCAGATTCAGGTAATTGGTTCGCACAACAG
>NZ_JBFTQI010000803.1:0-2591 GCF_056398925.1 Pedobacter sp. 01T416_2 | reverse complement strand
TGCTGTTGTAGGTAAAGTTAAACCTGGCAGCGCTGTTAACTCCCACTTGTTATTGTTAAAGCTCGCTGGATCTAATTTTTCTTTACAAGAACTCAATAATAAGAGCAGCATTCCACAGAAGATTAGGTGTTTCATAATGTAAGGTTTAAATGATTTTCCTTTTTAACATCAAAAACTAAACCATAAAAAGACAAAATTGCTTTTTGAAAGCGCTAAATTGGTTTTTCAATCTTCATCCAGTGATGTTTTATGTCATGGTAATCGAAAATAGAGATCCGTTTTAAACCCGCTTTTTCCAGAACATGGATAGATCCCAGGTTATCGATATCTGCTATGCCAATAATTTCATGCAGATTTAGTTCATTAAAACCATAGTCTCGTGTCGCCACTGCAGCTTCTGTAGCATAGCCCTTGCCCCAAAACCGTTTACTGAACCGATACCCCAGATCATAATAATTAATATGGTTATTGGTAGATTCTTTAATTAGTTTTAAGCCCGACCAACCTACAAAATTGCCTGTTGCTTTTTCGATAACAGCCCATCTGCCAATACCGTTTTCGATATATTGTTTTCTGATAAATTCTATTTCTGCGATACTTTGTTCGATTGATTTTACAGGATTATTGCCCAGGTAAAGGTGCACTTCAGGATCACCATCCATTTCAAACATGCCCTCAGCATCTGTAGGTAGCAATTCACGCAAAATTAAACGTTCGGTTTCGGCAAAAATCTTCATTTATAATCTTTTGTTCAAAATTAAGATAATAATTTGTGAACCTTATCTAAGACTGTCTTCGTAAATGGGCCCATACATACTTGGTACCTTATTCCCTGTTGAACGCAGGTATACAATCATTTCGCCACGGTGGTGATAAATATGGTTCATTAAAAAGCCCCGTATTACCTGGATCCTTGGCATGGGCTGGAGAACCGTTTTACCTCCAGCGGTCATTTTCCAGTCTTCGAACATGCTTTTGTCTGTGGCCGATTCGATACTTTCTTTGGCCCTTTTAAAGGCCCGTTCAAAWTTGCCTATAATGTTTTCGATATCGCTGATATCTACCTCGTCACGCTTATAGGTATCCATGTTAAATTCGTTGCCGTGAAAAGTTCCTGGATACCAATCGTAGATTTCAGCAATGTGCGATGCCAACTGGGCCGTAGTCCAGGAGTGTGCTGAGGGTATAAAATCCAAAGCACTGTTTGGTATTGCATTTAAAAGTTTGCGGGTGTTTTCTGCTTCATGAAGAAATTCACCCAAAAGTGATTTAACCAGCATCATTTTATCTTTTATAATAACTGCGAAATGGGGTGATAATTAATAAATCACCTTAAGTGTCTTTTGGTTTTAAAAAACTGCCATCAATGATTAAAAGTTTCACGCTTTCCTGTGATACTGACCGGTGTGAACTTAAATCGTCAGAAACCACATACGTCATCCCCGCGCTAAGCGCGAATGTTGCTCCATCCTCCATTTCACTTACAAAGCTACCTGCCAAACAATGTACAATATGGCCTTTCTGACACCAATGATCGGCAAGGTAGCCCGCAGAGTAGGTTACAATCCTGATCCTTAAGCCATCCAGGTTTAAGGTTTGCCATGTTGCTGTGCCTGTTTCGCCAGGGTATTCTACTTTTTCTATCTGGCTCCAATCTATATTGGTAAAGGGTATCGTATACATAGCTGTTTTTTAGTGGCTTAAAATTAATAAAAGGAGATCAGATTAACAGGTATCTTAAGCGGTTTTTACACTTAACGGAGTGCTTGGTTTTCTTTTCAGAATGAGTGCTGCTACCAATGAGATCAATATTCCTACAGGCAGTATTTCCATATAAGTAAATAGAACTACCATGACTGGGTTTTTGTACATTTCCTGACTGGAAGCCAGTTCTTTTGTCTTAGTTGCCAGCTCAGCTGCCGATGCACCATCTGCTTTGGCTTCTCTAAGTGCCTGGGCAACATATTTATCCATAAAATCAGGCATAAATACATAATAATCAATCAACCAGACAATAACATATATGGTAGAAGCTACCAAACTGATCAATGCCCCGATTTTAAATGCTTTGCCGAAAGTGATTAATCCATCGTTGTATTTATCGCGGTAGTTTTTGATGCCGACAAAAATAAAGGAAAAAGCCAATACCATTGAGGCATAACCGATAAGCATGCTGTGTTCAAGATTCGGGTCGCTATAACATCTCGCCATAGAGAGCACCATCAAGGTTGATACAATTAAGCCGGCGATTAATCCAAATACAATTACGTTCTTTTTCATCTGTTTATAATTTAAGAGGTTTACACCACAAAATTGCTTCGATTATTTTTTTTAACCCTCATACTTTAGGGTGATTTTTCAGATTGATTGCTTTTTAATACCAATGCGTCAGTGCACTAAGGGATAATACAGAGTCTTTTGGCTGTTTCTATGGCCTGTGTTCTGCGTTTAACTTCCAGTTTCTCGAAAAGCCTGGCGTTGTGTGTTTTTATGGTGTTTAAGGAAACAAATAACTTTAACGCAATTTCCTGGTTGCTTAAACCTACAGACATGAGCTGCAAAACCTCCAGCTCTCTTTTGCTGATATTGAG
>NZ_JBFTQI010000802.1:0-2593 GCF_056398925.1 Pedobacter sp. 01T416_2 | reverse complement strand
AGGTTAATGTTGATGATTATTCGACAAACATCCCTGGAATTTATGCTATTGGCGATATCAACACTTACACCAATAAACTAAAATTGATTCTTTGTGGTTTCCACGAGGCTGCATTAATGAGCCATAGTGCTTATTCATACATGAACCCAGGTGTGAAATATACCATGAAATATACAACTGTAAACGGAGTTTCAGAATTTTAAGCTTTCTACTATATTTGTGAATCAATATAAGTAAGCTAAAAAATGGAAAACAATATTAATATATACATGCAAGAGCCGGATGGCTCGGTTACTGAACACGTTGCACCAACAGACATGGGTTTAAGCCTGATGGAGTTTTTAAAAGCATCAGAGTACGATATTCTAGCTACTTGTGGCGGAATGGCTTTATGTGCTACCTGCTGCGTTGATGTGTTAGAAGGCGAAGAAAAACTTAACGAAATGACAGACGATGAGTATGCCATGTTAGATACTTTGCCTGATCTGTTACCAAATTCGCGTTTAGCCTGCCAATTGCAGTTAAACAACAATATGGATGGATTAAAAGTAAAATTACACGGCGTAAGCTAGGTTAAAAACATATTAAAGAGAAAAGGCGATACCTAAGTGTCGCCTTTTTTTGTTTTCTATAGACCTGAATTTTAAACGGCCAACCGAAAATTACAAACTGATCTAGGCGTTACCCAATCCCTAACGCGGATCCATCGCCATTTGGAGCCCCCTTTGTTATTAAACCTGATAAAGCGAAAAGCCCGAAGCGCAGCGAGGACTTGCAGCGATAGCAGGGCTACGATCCGCCACGACAACAGAACCCAACATTTCCAAAAACGATGAAAAATAAGCCTGCGCTTCAGGATTAAAAATCCTTAATTTCTAAAGATGGGATTACAAATCCCGACTAACGGACTCTTGTATCAGAGACCTGGCAGGTTTTGAAAACCTGCCAGGTCTAAAAAGAGGTTATTGAATATTTATCTTCTGCTTTTCTACATTCCAGCCATATACCTCTACAGCTAAATTATTTTGTTTTCCTGTATATTCTACAATTACCGTTTTACTTTCGCCAGGCAAAATACTTACGTAGTTATCATCATAAAAAGCAGGAAGCACGCGTTCACCAGTATTGCCATTTATTAAAGCAACTCGGTTAAAAAATGCTACTGGATTGCCATTTGCATTGCTTAAAGTAACTGCTACCTTGCCGTTTTTCTGATCAACTGCTGCAACTTTTAATGGCGCTTGTTTGATGCTTTTTAAACCCGAATATTCCCCATCCTTCCCAGGAAGCCAATAAATATTCTCACTCAGTATATTTTGCTTCTGGTCTAAAATCCTTAAAGAAACAAATACACCTTCTTTTTTATCCAGCTTAGTTAAGAACTCGTTCATAGGAAAAAGTCTTCTCACCGAAGATGGGCCAACCGAATTGAAAGCCTGAGAGTAGAAATAATCCTTTCCGTCCATATCATAAGCTTTCGCCTGTATCATCAGGTTGTTTTTCGTGCTAAACCCATTGTTTACAATGGTAACCATGCTATCCAAAGGATTCATCATCACATGCAAAGGCTCACTTCCTTTCCTTAAGCCATATAAGCAGGCATTAGGATCAAGGTAATAATCGTACATCTGTCCACGCATGGCTGTCCAGGGGTTTTGGGTTTTCCAGATGATAGAACCGGTATACCAGTCCCACATTTTGTTCGAGAAACCCTCCATTAATGCCCTGTATTGATCGTAGTTGGCCAATTGTGCTTTCATGGCAAAATCTTCTGCACTTTTTGGCTTACCGTATGGATTAAGGTATTGCTCGTAAGAGATGTATTTATGATAATCCCATACCGAATCGGGCTTGGCTTTGTATTGAGGCGCAATCAGGTTTTCTTTTGGGATAAAACGGAGCAGGGAAACGTAGTCGCCTACCCCTACCGATCCTACTTCCGAGTTATAAGGAAATGTTCTGGTACCCCAGAAACTTTTAATATCCTGTATGCCGTATGGACCATCACCGTTCCCTCCAATGGAATTAAAAGACATTTCGTCGCTATTGGAGAAATCAAAAAGTTTTCTCGTTCCATCTAAGCGCGGCAGAATATCGTTCTTTAAAGGCTCCAAAATATCTTCCGGTGGTGTAATCTCATTTCCACCACACCAAAAAGCAAGTGAAGCATGGTTTCTGATCATTTTGATCTGATCTTCAATGGCTCTTAAGGTTAAATTATGATCATCTGGATAATTTCTGCGCGTCCATTGATCTTCCTTCTTCATTGGATCTACCCATCGGCCGTTACAATCGCCACTGAACCAGAAATCCTGAAAAACCAACAAACCATATTTATCACAGGCGTTGTAAAACTCAGGTCTTTCTAAAATTGCTCCTCCCCAAATCCTGATCAGGTTGAGGTTCATATCTTTATGGTAACGCACTTCAGCATCATAGCGGGCATCACTAAAACGGAGCATTGCATCAGAGATAATCCAGTTACCACCCTTAATAAAAATCTTTTGTCCGTTTACAAAAGCGCCCATACTCTTGGTGTGCTCGTTCCAGATATTATCTATTTGGCGAACCCCCACTTTAAGCTGTTCTTGAT
>NZ_JBFTQI010000801.1:0-2595 GCF_056398925.1 Pedobacter sp. 01T416_2 | reverse complement strand
TCTTTTATCAGCCGCAGTAAGGCGTGATGGCTCATCTAAATTCGGCATTAACAAACAATGGGGAAGTTTTCCTTCGGTATCTGCCGGATGGATTGTAACGGATGAAGGCTTTATGAAAAACGTAAAAGGTATCGATTTCTTAAAACTTCGTGCAAGTTATGGCATTACCGGAAATAACTTTTTTGCAGGTAACTACGATTCGCAGGCCACCATAGGTACTTATTATTACAACTTCAATAACGTAATTACACAAGGCCAAACCATTAATCGCTTGCCTAACCAGGAGTTGAGGTGGGAGCGTAACAAACAGCTTGATTTAGGCCTTGAGTTAGGTATTCTGAACAACAGGATTAATTTTACCTACGATTATTACCGAAAGTTAACTGATGGATTGATTCAACAACGTGCCATACCAACCTCTTCAGGCTTTTCTCAGATTATATTTAATGTGGGCGAACTTAAAATGTGGGGACATGAATTTTCGGTCAGCTCAAAAAACCTGGTCGGTAACTTTAAATGGAATACCAACTTAAGTCTTTCATTCGACCGTAACCTGATTACCAATTTGGTTGATCCTGGTTTTATCAGAAGAAATGTTACTGTAAGTTCAGATTATTTCCGTCAGCAGGTTGGTCATCATTTAGGAGAGTTTTACGGATTTGTTTTCGAAGGTTTATACAAAGATGCTGCAGATCTGGCTAATTCGGCTAAGTATTTAAGTACCCCTGCAAAACCTAACGGCAATTCAGATATCGGCACCATTAAGGTTAAAGATATTAATGGCGATGGCGTAATTGACGATGTGAACGACCGTACTTTTATTGGCGATCCAACACCAACCTTTACCGGTGGTATGGTGAATAATTTTAAATACAAAAACTTCGATCTAACTGTTGATATGACTTTTTCGGTAGGGGGTAAAATTTTAAATGCCGCCAAATGGGCCTATCAAACCAACATGGATGGTTCGAGGATTTTGCTGGCAGCAGCAGCAGACCGTTGGCGATCGGTAGAAAACCCGGGATCAGGCATTTACCCGAGRACCAAATCTGGAACTACTGGTATTGGCCGTAACGTGAATACACAATGGATTGAAGACGGATCTTATTTGGCTGCCAAAAATATTTCACTGGGTTATACCATACCTGTAAAAAACCTCATGCTGAAAAACCTTCGTGTTTTTGCTTCCGTTCAGCAGGCCTTCGTTATCACCGGTTATTCGGGAATGAACCCCGAAACAAATGTGGGCGGATCAGACCCGACTTTGGGTGTTGGGGTAGATGAAAATGCCTATCCAATTCCAAGAACCTTTTCTCTAGGGATCTCAACCACATTCAGATAACCATTAAAGCTAAAAAAATGAAAAAGATATATATAGCCATTATACTGTTAACCATTGGAGTCAGTTCATGTAAAAAGGATTTTATTGCACTTAATCCCGAAGATTCTTATACTGATGGGGTATTCTATAAAACCGAACAGCAATTCCGTTCTGCTGTGGTAGCTGCTTATGCACCTCTAAGGGATGTTTTAATAAACGACTATTTTACCTCCGAAATGCATTCAGATAATACGGTGTACCAGCCTATTCCTGGAAATAGGGGAACGGCCTATGTAGAGCGTGAGAATATTTCTGATTTTACCAATACCTCTACCAATGCTTATGTTTCGGCAACCTGGCAACACAGTTATACAGGTATTTCACGTTGTAATATCATTATCGAAAGATTGAAAACTTCCGATCTTGGCGATGCCGTAAAAGCCAATTTGGATGGACAGGCGAAGTTTTTAAGGGCGCTTAATTATTTCAAGCTGGTTCGCCTATATGGCGGGGTACCATTGTCGATAGCCGAAGTTAAAACAGCAGAAGATGCATTTAAACCTAGAGCTACCGAAGCTGAAGTTTATGCCCAGATTGTTGCTGATGCTAAAGATGCTATCAATGAGCTTTCAGCACCAACTAAATTCCCGCAAACTGGCGAAGCAACAAAAGGTTCGGCCACGATGTTATTGGCTAATGTTTATGCTGTTCAAAAAAAATGGGCAGAGGCCGAAACTCAATTGAATAGTCTGTTAACCATGGGTTACGACCTCAATGCGAATTATGCAGATACCTTTTTACCTGCCAATAAAAATGGAAAGGAATCGATTTTCGAAATCCAGTTTTTAGGCGGTACCATTACAGGTTCTACGCCTAATGCACTGTCATTCCACTTTCTGCCCAGAAGTAAGGATACCAGATTGCTCACCGGTATTGCGATCGATAATACAGGTACAGGAGGGTGGAATACCCCAAGCAGCGATCTGATTGCTGATTTTGAAGCCAATGATAAACGTCTTGATGCCGCTATTGGTATTGCCGAAGGTACTTACGATGCCAGCAGTTATTTTGTTTATTCGGCAGTTAAAAGTATTGTCAATTATACTCCTGCTGCAGGCAAGATTGGTGTGCCATACATTAAAAAATACCTGCACTCGCCACTTGCAGCAACCACGGGTTCTAGTGATGACTTTCCGATATACCGTTTTTCTGATGCATTATTGTTATTGGCCGAGGCTTTGAACGAGCAGCGCCGATTTTCCTTGCTCGTTCAA
>NZ_JBFTQI010000800.1:0-2596 GCF_056398925.1 Pedobacter sp. 01T416_2 | reverse complement strand
CAGCTACGGCTGGCATTTGGGTTTATAAAATTAAAACCTTTTCCATTTAAACCGTCAGTGAAGTCGAGTTCAGTTCCAGCCAAATAAAGGAATGATTTCATATCCAAAGCAATTTTGATTCCTCTGTCCTCAAAAAACTGATCGCCTTTTTGTTCTTCGTTATCAAAATCTAAATTGTATGATAAGCCCGAACAGCCACCACCTTTTACCGAAACACGTAAAAAGTAATCAGAACCCATTTCCGAATCCTGCATTAAGTGGGTGATTTTTTCTTTTGCTTTATCTGTTATTGTGATCATAGTATCGAGTATTTAGTATCTAGTATCAAGATTGAATTATTATAGTCTTGATACTAGATACTTATGTCTTGTTACTTATTAATGGTGCGATTTTTCCAATACAATTGCTTCTAAACCATTTTTAACGCGATAATCGTTAATAGCCGATTTAATTGCATCTTCTGCCAAAACTGAGCAGTGAATTTTTACTGGAGGTAAAGCCAATTCTTCAACAATATCCATGTTATCGATAGATAAAGCCTCATCAATTGTTTTTCCTTTTAACCATTCGGTAGCTAAAGAAGAAGAAGCAATAGCCGAACCACAACCAAATGTTTTAAATTTAGCATCTGTGATTACGTTATCTTCTCCAACTTCAATCTGTAAACGCATTACATCGCCGCACTCAGGTGCACCAACTAATCCTGTTCCTACAAATTTGCTGTCTTTATTTAATGTACCTACGTTACGTGGGTTATTGTAATGGTCAATTACTTTTTCTGAATATGCCATGATTTTATTTTTTTATCTCCTTACGGAGCAAATTTTTAATTAATTTTCAGTTTGGCGATTTGCGTAAAGCGTTTGGCGATTAACCTTCTACCTTAAGCCTTTCAGCCCTCTACCTTTCTTAGTGTTCCGCCCACTCAATTTTACTCAAGTCAATTCCTTCTTTAAACATTTCCCAAAGTGGAGAAAGTTCTCTTAAGTGATTAACCGCTTTTTGAGTCACTTCAATAGCCTGATCGATTTCTGCTTCAGTTGTAAACCTTCCTAAACCATAACGGATAGAAGAGTGTGCTAAATCATCAGATAAACCCAAGCTTTTCAATACGTATGATGGTTCTAAAGATGCTGAAGTACAAGCCGATCCTGAAGATACAGCTAAATCACTCATCGCCATCATTAAACCTTCACCCTCAACATATTTGAAAGAGATATTGGCTACATGTGGCAAACGGTGTTGTGTATTACCATTAACATAACTCTCTTCCATTTTGTTCAAAGTAGTTTCTAACTTATCACGTAAAGCAGCTAAACGAACTGATTCGCTTTCCATTTCTAAACGGCAAAGTTCGCAGGCTTTACCTAAACCTACAATACCAGGAACGTTTAATGTACCAGAACGCATTCCGCGCTCGTGGCCACCACCATCCATTTGTGCAGTAACTTTAACCCTTGGGTTTTTACGGCGAACGTAAAGTACACCAACACCTTTCGGACCGTACATTTTATGTGCCGAGAAAGCCATTAAGTCAATACCATCAGCATTTACATCAACAGGGATTTTACCAACTGCCTGCGTAGCATCAGTCATGAATAAAGCACCGTGTTTGTGTGCAATTGCTGCAATTTCTTTAACCGGTTGAATTACACCTATTTCGTTGTTGCCATACATAATCGAAACTAAAATCGTTTCAGGAGTCATAGCAGCTTCTAATTCAGCTAAATCAATTAAACCGTCTTCTTTAACGCCTAAATAAGTAACACGTGCTCCGTTTTTCTCTAAGTGTTTGCAGGTATCTAAAACTGCTTTATGTTCAGTAACCGCAGTTATAATGTGGTTACCTTTTTCTTTGTACATTTCAAATACACCTTTAATAGCCAGGTTATCGGCTTCAGTTGCACCTGATGTAAAAATAATTTCTTTTTCAGTACAGCCGATTAGTTTGGCTACCTGCTCACGGGCATAATCTACACCCTCTTCAGCCACCCAGCCAAACGCGTGATTACGACTTGCGGCATTTCCAAATTTCTCTGTAAAGTAAGGTAGCATTGCTTCCAACACCCTTGGATCTAACGGGGTAGTAGCATTATTATCTAAATATATCGGCTGTTTCATCTCTATTCTGTTAATTATAACACAAAGATACGAAAAAACTTATTTAACAATTATAAATAATAGCTATGACCTTATAGAGAAAAGCCGCATTTTTACATTCACATAACCTTATAATCTATGAATAAGATAGAACACATCGGCATCGCGGTAAAAGACCTTAACAGTTCTATAGATATTTATCAGAAACTATTGAATACCGATTGCTATAAAACTGAGCAAGTTGCATCCGAGTTTGTAAATACGGCTTTCTTTAAAACTGGCGAAAAYAAGATCGAACTGCTTCAGGCTACTGCCCCAGATAGTGCAATTACTAAATTTATTGAAAAAAAAGGAGAGGGGATCCATCATGTCGCTTTTCTGGTTGATGATATTCTGGCAGAAATGGAACGCCTGCACAAAGAAGGTTTTGTGCTGCTCAGCGAGTCGCCAAAAAAGGGTGCAGATAATAAAATGGTGTGTTTTGTACATCCAAAAG
>NZ_JBFTQI010000799.1:0-2601 GCF_056398925.1 Pedobacter sp. 01T416_2 | reverse complement strand
AGCAAGAATGAAGATGAAGTAACGCCTGAGGAAAAGAAAATTACCTTTTTGGTTCCTGCCAACTTCCCTGCTCCTGTATACAATTTCGAAGACAATAAACTAAGTAATGCAGGTTTTGCACTGGGCAAGAAGTTATTTTACGAAGCTCGCTTATCGGCCGATAAAAGCGTTTCATGTGGAAGCTGCCACCAACAATTTGCTGCTTTTACACAACTTGATCATAAAGTGAGTCATGGCGTAAATAATTGCCAGGGAAAACGGAATACGCCTCCACTTTTTAATCTGGCATGGCAAAAAGCGTTCTTTTGGGATGGAGGTGTAAAAAACATCGAAACTTCTCCGCTCAATGCCATTACCGATGCCTGCGAAATGGGTACTGATATACAAACAATCGTTGCGTTCCTGAAAAACACGGCTCCTTATCCTGATTTATTTAAGCAAGCTTTTGGTTCAACAGAAATCAATTCGCAGCTGATTTTAAAGTCGATTGCACAATTTACGGCAGTATTGGTTTCTGGCAATTCGAAATACGATAAGGTAATGCGTAAAGAGAGTGGTATTTCTTTTACCTCTGCAGAATTGGCGGGTTACAATCTGTTCAAAGAAAAATGCACATCCTGCCATGCAGCGCCATTTTTCACAGATTTTTCTTACCGCAGTAACGGATTAGATCTGGTAAGTACCGATGAAGGGCGATCGCATATTACGGGTGTAGCTTCAGATTTAGGAAAGTTCCGGGTACCTACCTTACGCAATATCGAATATACGAGTCCATATATGCACGACGGGCGCTTTTACAGCTTGGATGAGGTTTTAGAACATTATAATTCGGGCGTTAAAGCATCAGTAAATCTCGACGTTCAACTAAAAAATGGCATCCCTTTAAATACCACAGAAAAAGAGCAGATCAAGGCCTTTTTAAAAACATTAACAGACAATGAATTTATCAAAAACACACTATACAGCGAGTCGTAAATTATTGATTTTAATTTTCCTACTCATGAGCAGTCAGGCTTTTGCCTGCGATATCTGCGGTTGTTTTATGGGCATCACCCCTTATTACAACCGCAACAGCATCAGCGTTTTATACCGTTATCGTTCATTTAGCGGCTATGAAGGGCAATCACATTCATTATTCCCTAATGGAGGAAATTTCTTTATCCCAGCGCGAAGTCAGGATTCACCAATAACCAATCATGCGGGCAATCCAGATGATTATGAACTTTACCGTTCTTTAGAGGTTAGAGGTAAATATTTCATCAACAGCAAACTGGAAATCAATGCCATTTTACCTTATGTTTCCAATAGCGAGCGCTATAATGGTTATACCTCCTCCATTTCTAGCCTGGGCGATATTAATTTGTATGCAGGTTACCATCTCGTGCAAAAACTAGAAGATAATTTCAAACAACAATTGATTGCCGGAGCTGGTATAAAATTGCCAACAGGTAAAAACGATTTCAAAAATGCGGCGGGTATCCGTTATTCTTCGCTGATGCAAGCTGGGACAGGAAGTACCGATGGTTTTGTATACCTAAACTACATGGTAGGCTTAGGAAAATTTGGGGCGAGCCTAAATACCTCATACAAGGTTAATGGAACCAACAGCCGCGATGAAAGTATTGCTAACAGCACGACCAGTTTCTTAAATATTTTTTATACCCAAAGAGTTGGCAAAGATATTCAGGTTATGCCATCAGCGCAGTTTTTTTATGAATATTCTGGCGGAGAAAAATACCAGGGCCAAAAAACAGGAGAACACGTCATGAATAATCTGATGGGCGGCGCAGGTATAGATGTTTTTTATAAGAATGTGGCGCTAAATGCAGGTATTCAAAAGAATATCTGGGAAGCTGAAACCGATCACCCAATGAGTGCAGGAAAGGTTTATGTTGGAATTACTTATAATTTTTAAATCACAGCATATGAACAGATTAAATCTTACGGTATTGTACCTAGTAACTACTTTGCTTTTTTCCTGTAAAACGGAACCTGATTCGAAAGCGATACGCCAGGAAGTACTTAACATCCACGATAAATTAATGATTGATGGGGAAAAAGTAGTAAAGAACAAAATGAAATTAGACAAACTCTTGGTTTCAGATCAGATTAAACTTGCTCAGGATTCGGTACTACAAAAACAAAAAATAAACGATTTAATTATACGGTTAAATGCAGCCGATGAAAAAATGATGGATTGGATGCACTTCTTCAAAGACGATTTTAAAGGAAAAACCGAACAGGAAGATCTTGATTATTATAAATCCGAAATGGTGAAAATAAGGGCCGTTGAAGATAGTTACATCAAGGTTACCAGAGAATCAGATTCGTTGATAAACGTATATCAAGTTAAATAAAACAGTCGGGAAGTCAGATGTCAGAAGGCCGAAGATATAGATCTTAACAATTTAAGTATCTAAACCTCGGTCTTCGAACATCCGGCCCTGGACTTTAAAACAATTCAAAATGAAAAAATTAAATTTCGCAATAATCCTAATTGGATTAACAACTCTATCATTAAAATCAAATGCGACACTGGTAATCAACGGATCAAAAACAAGCCGTATCGATTCTGCAAAGAAAGCAACGGTAGATCCGGTT
>NZ_JBFTQI010000798.1:0-2607 GCF_056398925.1 Pedobacter sp. 01T416_2 | reverse complement strand
TTGGATTGTGCTGAGCTGCCTTGATGGATTGACAAAGCGCTTTGGGTACTTTGGCGCTCCAAAATGCGTCAGCATTCTTGAGCACAAATAAAAATAACATGATCTGCGAAAAACTACCATGCCCCGCGGCAAAGAGCGAAAAAAAATGATATTTGTGCCTTCTTAAGGAATCAAGGCCAGTTAATAGCTGGAAAGATGCTGAAACAAGTTCAGCATGACGACCGCCTTAGGACTATACACAATAAAACTTAGGTAATTAAGGCATTTACCCATCCTAGCTTTTTCACCACCTAAGTTACCTTAGCACATCTTAGTTGATAAATAGCTAAGATTGTTATCAACAAAAAAAGGTTCAGCTGTTTCCAACTGAACCTCCAGGTTTCATCCCGCCTAGGCGGAAATAATAATTATCTTAAATCTACCACTTCAACACCAGGATATTTTTTGGCATCGAAGGCAAAGGTAGTTTCTGGTATATTTACATTTGGCGAAAATGTTTTCACATTGTAAGTGTATTTGTTTCCGTTTTTATCGAACAACACCACATTGGCAATTTGTTTAGCCGCTTTATCGATACTTAAACGTACTTTAAAAATCGATTTTTTAGCATCAACAGGTGTTAAATCAATCATTTGATAAGTTTTGGCACCTGCTTTTTCTTCACCTGTGTACACATATTTAAATCCTTTTTCGTAAACCGTAAAAATCTTTGCAGGGTTAATGGCATCGCCACTATTATCTACATTGCTCACTTGGACCTCTTTATCTTTTTTCAAATAAGTCCATTGGCTTTTACCATCACTAAACAATTCTTGATTGGTCATCGCCACTTTATACTTATTAGAATTGGCTTTAACATACAAGGTACCTTGCTGGGTTTCTTTTACTTTTGCCTTTGGATTATCCAAAGTGAAGGTAAAATCTGTTTTTACAATATTATACGATTTGTATTTTTTACTCACCTCAGCTAAAATGGCTTTAGCTTTCGCATCAGTTTGAGCATAAGTTGAAGTTGTAAAAGCAACTACAACCATTAATGCTGAAATTAATTTCTTCATCTTTTCTTTTTTAAATTTTTCCTTTGAAACGTTAGAGTAGATTTTTTGTTATTGGTTTAATCTAATCTTTGTCATTCATACTATTCAAGAACTGTTCCAAAGAATATTCATCCGGATACAAGACTTCGCGCGCCTTACTTCCTTCAAAGGGACCAACAATTCCGGCGGCCTCTAATTGATCGATAATCCGGCCTGCCCTGTTATAGCCTAATTTTAGTTTACGTTGTATTAATGAGGTAGAACCCTGCTGATGCATCACAATCAGTCTGGCAGCATCTTCAAAAAACTTATCGCGTTCATTAGGATCAAAATCGGCCTTACTGCCCTCCCCTGCTTCATCTATATATTCTGGCAGTTGATAAGCATCAGCATAACCGCGTTGGTTACCAATATACTCAGAAATCCGGTCTACCTCAGGTGTATCAACGAAAGCACACTGTAGCCTGATTAAGTCGCTACCTGTAGATAAAAGCATATCACCGCGGCCAATTAACTGATCGGCGCCACCACTATCTAAAATGGTTCTCGAATCGATTTTCGACAATACCCTAAAGGCTAACCTGGCCGGGAAGTTGGCTTTAATGGTACCTGTAATAATATTTACCGATGGACGCTGCGTAGCCAGCACCAGGTGAATACCGATTGCCCTGGCCAACTGTGCCAAACGTGCAATTGGCGCCTCCACCTCTTTACCCGCAGTCATCATTAAATCGGCAAACTCATCTACCACTAAAACAATGAAAGGTAAAAAGCGGTGGCCATTATTTGGATTAAGCTTACGCTTAACAAACTTATCGTTGTATTCTTTTAAATTCCTAACCTGTGCATCTTTTAATAAATCGTAACGCTGATCCATTTCGATACAAAGTGAATTTAAAGTATTTACAACTTTTTTGGTATCGGTAATAATTGCATCGGCCTCTCCCGGTAGTTTAGCTAAAAAGTGCCTTTCAATTCTATTGAATAAAGTTAACTCTACTTTTTTCGGATCGACCAGTACAAATTTCAGTTGTGCAGGGTGTTTTTTAAACAACAACGAAACCAGAATGGCGTTAATACCAACCGATTTACCCTGACCAGTTGCCCCTGCCACCAACAAGTGAGGCATTTTAGCCAAATCTGCTATAAAAACCTCATTACTAATGGTTTTACCTAATGCAATAGGCAAATCCATAGTGGTTTGGCTCCATTTTTCGGTATTTAGAATGCTGCGCATCGGTACCATTTCTGGGTGCTGGTTAGGTACCTCGATACCAATTGTACCCTTTCCTGGCATTGGTGCGATAATACGGATACCTAAAGCTGCTAACGAAAGCGCAATGTCATCCTCCAGGTTTTTAATCTTCGAAATCCTTACCCCAGGGGCCGGAATAATTTCGTAAAGGGTAACCGTTGGGCCAATGGTTGCCTTAATCTTATCAATTTCTATATTGTARTGATTAAGGGTTTCGACAATTTTATTTTTATTGGCTTCCAATTCTTCGGCATTTACCGAAATTTTATTGGTGCCATAATTTTCGAGCAAATCTATTGTTGGATACTTATAACC
>NZ_JBFTQI010000797.1:0-2612 GCF_056398925.1 Pedobacter sp. 01T416_2 | reverse complement strand
CATCTACATCACGGTTTAACGCATAGGCACAATGAAGCACATCGTACTCCTTGCCTGAAAAATTTAATCTAGCTTTGAAAGCCATAGTTTTAAAATTTAAAGGTTAAAAAATTTGATTTATTGTAGCCTCCGCTACAGTATCAGCATTAACCAAAGATCAGGCCAATTACGCTTTATATTGCTCATCTATAGCGAATAATCTTATTTTTGAAATCAAGATAAAAGCCTGAAAACGCACTAAACGATTAGTTAAACGAGTTATTATTGTGGAAAACGTGTGGAAAAGTTTTAAGATATTTTTAGTGTTACAAATACAACGTGATAGAGAATAACTTACGTAACTGTAGTGGTTTTACCCAAGATGTAGTCTTTTTGGACAAATATTTCCGGTAACTTAAGTTTTAAATCAGCTGTGAACCAAATTTTTCCATTTTAGCTACCCATTTTTGGCTGTAATGATTTTCAAGAGAATGTAATTCACCAATGGTATTGGTGAGCACGGGGCTCATTCTGCATTTCTCGAAAATAACTTTTTTGATGGATAGGTAAGTTGTTTTCTTATTTGCTTTCCATTCTTTAAAAGTAGCCTCATCCAAAATAGACACAATCCGTGCCGAACGACCACTAAAATTATTGTTTACGTTTTGCTGCTGGGTAGTAAAAATCTGGTCAGGCATAAATAAACGATCAAAAAAACCCTTAATCTTTGCGGGAATATGGTCTACGTATACAGGACAAAAAAGCACCACATGGTTACTCTGCCTAATTGCGGTTAAAGCTTTTTGCAAATCGGGCTCTAACTCGGCAATCTGCCTGTTGTTAAACAGCTTATTCGAGTTGAATATGAGGTCGATAATGGCCAACTCTCGTACGATTGCACCAGCACTTTCGGCACCTTGCTTATACGCGTTAATCAGGAAATTCGTAGATGCGTTTTTTTCAATATCCCCATTCAGGATAAGTATTTGCTTCATTTTTTTTGATTAATCTGATCAGGCCGATGCATTACAAAATTATAAAGAATTTGTTAAGTGTTATGCATAACCCATAAAAAAACCCAACGCTGGGGTTGGGTTTTTATTTTCAGCCATCAAAAACTACTGCTGATTGTACTCTGTATTCCATGTGGTATTTTCATCTTCGCCTTTATGCCCGTCTAGTTTTACTACAAAACTTTTAGCCGGGAAATATGGTGTGATGTGGATATCCAGGTGAATCCTGTCTTTTTGTTGTTCATCTCTTTCAAAACGCATAATTTTAAATCTCTCGATTAAACGGTCGGCTCCCTGAATACCATCCAAGAACTTAACAATCTGGCCACGCAGGTCTTGTTCCGTTTTAGAAGTCCAGTTTTCGAAAGCCCTTCTGTTCAGGAAATCGAATAGTACTTTGGTAATATAATCGAATACACGTACAACCGAATAAGTTTGTAAACCGATATTATCTCCGTTAAATAAGGTTTTGGCAGAAAAAGCCATTACTTTACCATATTCGTTAACCATTGGCACCAAGCCTACTCTTTCTAAATGAGAGATTTCACTTTTCTTTAAATCGAATTTTACACCATCTACCTCGTTTATAGCACCATGTTTTTTACCTGCAGTAACCTGCGACATTAAGGTGTAATACATTTTACCTGCAAGTGCTGCTGATCCGGGTACGGTTAAATCGTCTTCCTCACCCACTTCTGCAACTTTACCACGGCCAACCAACCAGTTACAGGTCATGATTACGTTCGACCTGAATGCGTCACCTCCGGTAAAGTTTGCTGCGGTAAATAAATCAAGTACATCATCCGGCTGATCAAGATCGGCAAAATCGGTTACCAGCATGGCTTTGTTGTTATGCGCAATTTTACCCCATCTCTCTAGTACTTTATTGGAACCCATATAGCCGGGCACAACCATTAACGAATAGTTATTACGGAGATCCAAACGGTCGTAATTCTGTTTTAACTCATCATCTACGTATTCAATAAAACGTGGATTATCAAGATCCTTGATCTGATCCATTGATGCATTTAACAGCACTACATTTTTAAGTTTGTCGGATTCGGTATTTTTATAGAATAAATGTACCGAACGGTATGCCTGCTCCAGCTCTCTTGTACTTTCTAATGCAGTACCGATGTTTTTATTCAGATTTTCTTCGGCAGCATTCAGCTTTTGAGTGCTTTTTTCTACCATATCGGCAACTGAAGTGGAAGATTCAAGCACATCAATCCAAAGCTGGATTTTCTTTTTCAGCTCTTCACGTTCTTTCTTTTTCTCATCACCGGTTAAAAAGATCTGTTTACGGGCTTTACGTTCAGGGTTTAAATTCTGCAGACCATCAACAGTGGCTTCCAACAGATCGAAACCGCCAACACGGGCCAGTTTTTCGAGGTTATCTTTAAGTGATGTTTTTTCTAAGGTTTTGGCTTCAGCTGGTTTAAAGCCTTCCTGGCCTGTATTTTCGTCGGTTTTTAATTCTTGAGGGTTTGACATGTTTTCTTGGCGTTAAGATTATTTATTTTGCTCCAATTCGTCAACAAAGTTCTTCAAAGCGTTAATGAAGGCCGACTTTGTTTCTTCGTTCTTCAAAGCGTTAATGAAGGCCGACTTTGTTTCTTC
>NZ_JBFTQI010000796.1:0-2621 GCF_056398925.1 Pedobacter sp. 01T416_2 | reverse complement strand
ATGATATACTTTGACGAAGCGGGCAACTCAGGAAGTAATTTGTTAGACCGAGACCAACCCTCTTATGTGTTGCTATCACACAATTATGACCACGAAGAAACGGAAATTCTTCTTCGTCCATTATTGGAGAGAAGCAACGCGAGTGAACTCCATTTTAAAAACCTTAAAAAATACAATAAATTCAAAAATGCAATAATTGCCTGTATAAACGACGATCTGATTACGAACGAAAGGGTATATTTTTACTATGCTCACAAGAAATTTATGGTATGTATACAGATAGTAGATCAGTTAATTGAGCCAGTAATGCATAATTCTGGTATTAATATTTATTCGACGGGTTATAACATTGCAACGGCAAATCTGATGTATATGTTAAGTACTACAGTATGGGATAAATTGATGTTTGAAGATATGTGTACTTCATTTGTAAAATGGAATAGATCGGGCGATATTGAAGATTGTGCGGTATTTTATAAATCTGTATCACGGCTGTATTCTGTTACCTCATGTGACTATCGGGAAATTTTTGAAATGATACTTGCAAGTCAAAAATATTTATTGTCGATTAGAAGTGCCTTTAATAAGTATTCTCTTGATGCAACCCTTGGCTGTTTTAATGCTCATTGCAATTTTTGGGCAAAGATATATGGAAGACCTTTTGATATTATCTTTGATAATTCAAAGCAAATCGAATATTGGAAGGAAATGATTTTATTTTTGACAGAATCTCTACCTTCAGCAGAAGTGGGATACGGTTCGCGTAAACATAAGTATCCGTTATTGATTAATAGTCTCAGACAAGAAAGTAGCGAAAGTTTAAAACAGATTCAGTTAGCTGATATATTTGCTTCATCAATAAACTATTTGGCTATCCAGACTATCAACGATACCAGCGACGATTTTTCCAATGAGATCTTGAAAAGTAAGCTTTTCCTTCATACTAGTGGAAACAGTATGTGGCCTTCGAGAGAAATGACGCCTGAAGAATTGGGGATGACTGATCTGGAGGGAATTAATCCATTGGATTTTCTCGCTGAGGCAGCAATCAGAAATCCTACTAAATTCAATAAAGCGTATGGGAAAAAATAAATTTTTATCAGATTACTTTTAAAAAGGCAGGTATTATGCTTTTGAGCATTTCAGTAAAAGCAGCCCTTCCTACTTTTGACGATAACTCCAGCTTTTTCTACTGTTCGTCTTGGGTCTATTTTTCATTCAGAAAACAGGTTGTTAATAAGTGGGCCATTCAATAGCTCAAGACGAGTAACAAAATTTAATGCGCACCTTTTGGAGGTTTAATGAGCGTGTTGTAGTCCCTAAAAGTCCGATATTTATCAAGGTATTTGAATGTTTGAGGTGGTGTAAATTGTGGATGGATGCTTTTGATGGCACTAAGCAATATCTCAGTATCCAGACGGATCACATCAACGATTTCAATTCCTATTGCAAACTCACTGCTTTTATAGTAATCATCGAATTCAGTTTTGGAAATTCCGAGGGTATCTTTATGATCAGCCCACATTTTCTTTGGTGATGTTTTTAGGATTTTTTTTACGGTGGCAATGGCAGTTACTGCTTTCCTTGGCTGAGTTGTATAAATTATAACCGTATCTCCTGCCTTCACCTTGGGTATTGACTTTCGCAGTTCAATCGTCTTATGACCAGAAAGAATTTCTGTAACATATTTTTCTTTAATTGAAATCAAAAGTAGTTTATCCATGATTATAATCAATTCCTTTTCCCAAGGAGTAAATTTCCATAAAAGTACTGTTTTTTATCCTTAACGGCGATTGGAAGTTGTTGTCAGACTCGTTTGCCTGGAAAAGTATTTGTTTTAGCTGCGTTAGGCCGATTGGTTTATCAAAAGCTTCCGAATCAGAAAAACGCAGAATCTTAATGGGCTTATCTGCGTCGTTTTTGGCCAATGGCAAAATATGCTTCTCCCAGGAGTAAATGCCATATCGTTCATGCTTTTTAAAAAGCTGTTTAGCTGGCCCAACAATTACCTCGTCAAGATAAGATGAACAAACTACAGCTTTTTGCCGGTTAGAAAATTTGCTGGCACTAGAATACCATAGTATCCTTGCCGGAAATTTCTCGACATCGGGAGTAATGTTCCTGTAATAAACATTTTCCTTACTCCAGATAAGTTTTGGTTCTACTCCCCAAAGTTCACCTTTTGCAGCTTTTGTATCAAAAAGTTCCCGGGCAAAATGGGGTTTAATAGGCACTATAAAACAAGGAATATCAGCCTCTTTAATTTTTAGTGGCCATAATAATTTCTCTAGTGAAAACATGTTAAGATAGTAATCAAGTGCATTTGCAGATCCTATCTTTTTTATTAATTCACTAAGTGGCGGGATTGTATTGCTAATATCAGATAGCTCACTCCCGATTTTGTCTAGTGAATATATACCCTGGCCCATGGCCCTGATCCATTTTGAATCAACTTCAAAAAAACTAAAATTAAGTAGGATCTGTTTTTCATTTGGGGTCAAATGTTCATCTGTTATAGCCAGAAACCGTTTATTTTTAGCTAGGGTTAATTTTAACAGGTCAGTTATGTTCTGCATGAAAATAGTTTGCCGAAGCCTGTACTGTTTGGTTCTCAATAGCGA
>NZ_JBFTQI010000795.1:0-2625 GCF_056398925.1 Pedobacter sp. 01T416_2 | reverse complement strand
ATACTAACGAGCCTAATACAATTGCAAAGAAATTATCCTGTATCACTGATAGAGATCCTGAGCATAAGTTGCCAGGGGCAGGTCAAAGATTTAAGTACTGCTATCCTTTTGAATACAATTCTCTTGCAGCCAATAGCTATCGGGAAAATTCCTCTGCTAATTTGAGAACCTATTCTACTCATCCTAATATCCGGTTTTTTAGTCAGGATGAAATTAAAGGGAAAACCTTGGAATATGATCTAATCATTTACAATCCCTCATGTAAAATGCTCTTGACCGAAAATATAAGCAATGTTGATGAGCTGAAAAATCTAATGGCGGCTGTAGATAATGGAGATGATATTGCTAAGATTGAGGCAGCAGGAGTGCTGCGTAATAGTGATGAAAACACCAGAATATTAAATTCGCTCAAACTACCGGCTGTTTTATGGACGCCCCGGGAAAAAACGGTGGGATTACTTGCGGCAAGGTATTTAAAGTCGGTTGGGAAAGGACAGAATGCGCTGGAACTTGCAATGGTTCTGGAAGAAAACCTTAACGAGCAGTCTCCTTTGACTTTTGTTGTTCCTCAATATATCACCGAAGCAATTGACTGGGTATGTCCATAAAAACTATAGATTCAAAAACGATAGTCGCTGACTTTGATACTCATATCAAAGTATCGGCTGGGCCTGGTGCAGGCAAGACCGAATGGTTGATTAGGCATATGATCAATGTGCTAAATAAATCTGAAAAACTTGGCATATCAAGAAAAATTGCATGCATAACCTATACTAACATTGGGGTAGAGACGATAGTAAAAAGACTTGGAGATGGTGCGCACCGAGTTGAGGTCTCGACCATTCATGCTTTCCTATATAAACATGTGCTTAAGCCTTATGCACACTTTCTCCCAGAAAGTTATGAACTAGCAGCTGGTAAAATTAAAGGACATGACGACAAAATTGTATCAGGGTATCAATTTTTAAAGGATTGGAAAGCAAGAACAGGGCAGCTGAGGATAACTGATGATGCTAAAGTGAGATCTGCATTAAAGTCCTTAAAATGGTCATTTGATGCATCTGGGGCTTTAGTGGTTAAAACTCCTTTTCCTGTAAAAATAGGAGCCTATCCGATAAAAAACGATTCTTATCTGGTTTATAAGAAAATGACTTGGGCAAAGGGTATTATCCATCATGATGATGTACTTTATTTATCTTTCGAGCTCATTAGGCTCTTTCCCTTCATCTTGGAAGTCTTGAGGGCAAAGTTTCCTTACTTTTGTATTGATGAGTTTCAGGATATCAGTCCAATCCAGCTCAGCCTCCTTAGGGAAATTATCCAAAAAGAAACTAAGGTTTGTATCGTAGGTGACAATGCTCAATCAATCTATTCTTTTATGGGCGCAGTTCCAGACCAGTTTGTTAGTTTTTCAGCCCTGGGTATGAAGTCTTTTAAGATAGATGATAACTGGAGAAGCACTGAAAAAATTGTGGATTTATTGAATCTGGTTCGAAGGGATCTTGTGCAGAAAGGAATGCGTGGTGATATGGGAAATCCACCCGTTATCGTAGTGGGTGATAAGTTATCCGCCTTGTCTTTGGTGACCTCCCAGACCATGAGCCGCAACTTATGTACGCTTACAAGAGATAATCTTCTTGCCAATGCCGTTCGCAAAGGACTTTCCATTAATGTGGGGGAGGATCTGATCGATAAATTAAGTGAAATAGATTCTAATTCGGAACGCAGAAGAGCGATTGTAAGATGCGCAAAGGCTATAGAATATGCACAGCAGGGATTTTTTAAAGATGCTTTAAAGGAAACGGCAAAAATGCATGGTATTGAAGATGATCATTTAGGGAAGAAAAAAAGCCTCGAAATATTAAAGTATTTAGTTAATGGTAAGGCCTCCTTTGTTGACGGGACTTTGATCGACTTTTTCAATTTTATAAATTCAAGTGGAATTTCGACTTTGGCAAAACCAAGCAAGGACCCCTTGAAGAATTTTATGCTTACCAGCACTTATTCTGATTTTTCTGCCGGAGTGAAGGCGCTTGATGAAGCCCTTCCATTTCGAACGATTCATAAGTCAAAGGGGGATGAGTTCGATTCTGTCCTACTTGTTTTATCTCCTGATAAAAATGGAATATACAAAGAGGATCAAGAACTATCTTTTTTGTTGGCGCCGGATCTATCCAATGAAGAGCATCGGATAAAATATGTTGCAATGAGTCGGGCAATGAATCATTTGTATATAAATCTGCCCGAATTGAGTTCAGTAGCAAAAGCCAGACTAGAAACAATTGGCTTCGTTGTAGTGTAGGAAACATCATGTATTTCATATGGTGCGTTTGTTGTGTACAAAAGATGTAAACTAATTCTATTATTATGATTCAAAAAAGACATATAAATTCAGACGAGTTAATATTGTATTTACTTGGCAATCCATTTGGTGGCCACTTTGCACTGAAATAACTTCAAATTTATTAACTGTGGAGAGAAAGATAACTTGGTAAAACAGTAGATTTATTTTTGAATTGAAATATAACGTAGTTTGCACTGAAATAACTTCAAATTTATTAACTGTGGAGAGAAAGATAACTTGGTAAAACAGTAGATTTATTTTTGAATTGAAATATAACGTAG
>NZ_JBFTQI010000794.1:0-2625 GCF_056398925.1 Pedobacter sp. 01T416_2 | reverse complement strand
GTTGAAAGCATGGCCTATGTATGCTTAAGAAACAATTTTTTATTTTAATTATTCAACTAAATTATTCCATACAGGCTTCCACCCTCTTGAGCCAAAACATCCAGCTTTTTTTCCACAGCCTCATCTTTGATCAATTCAGGTGCGTGGTGGAGCTTTTTCCTTGCGTCAATAATCAACGAACCTTTACAGCCCCAATGTTTATTAATGGTAAAATCGTTAATACCATAAATATCAGCTGCCGGGTTGCTCCTTGTAAAAGCTACCCAAACCAAGTTCTCAATATTGGCAGCCGTAAATTCTGCATCATCAGCCAATATAATTAAAGGTAAGCCTGATAAATCCTGATCCATCATGGCCATATTCAATAAAGCAATTTCAGCAGCTGTTTTCTCGGGATTTAAATATTTGTTGCTTTCTAAAACCAAAACCCCTGGAATGGCTATTTTCGGCAGATAAAATCCATCGCACAATTTCAGTCCTTCAGGAATCTTATTCCAAAGTTCACGCTGCTTATCTCCTGCTGCAGCAATTACTGCCTTCGATCCGCTGTTTAGTCCATCACCGCTATAATCAAGTGTATCAATTGTAGTATTGGTATAAAAATGAACATCCCTCGTTAAATCGATCCGTTCTAAAATATGGGTAAGAAATGCTTCAATATGGTGCGTACTTAAATGCTGATCATCTTCTTTGGCTGCAATAAACAGGTATTTAGCCAGACTCAATTGGTTTTTTCCCAGTATATGGTTCGCTATGGTTAATATTTCCTGAGGCCTGCGCGCTTTTAAATATGGGGTATAACGCTCACTGCCGATGGCAAAGAGCAAAGGGTGAACGCCAGCCGCATCAACCGCATGAACTTCTTTTAAACCATGTATTTCCTGTGGTATGGCCGAGCCTGTAATTTCATGGATCAAAGCCCCGAAACTGGTATCCTCCTGTGGCGGACGACCAACAACCGTAAACGACCAAATGGCATCCTTTTTATGATATACGTTGTGCACTTTCATCAAAGGAAAAGGATGCGTTAAACTGTAATACCCCAAATGATCGCCAAAAGGCCCTTCTGGCTTATTTTCATTTGGGTAAACCGTTCCGGTAATAATAAAATCGGCATCTGCAGAAATGCAAAAACCTTCATCATCATAAAAATAACGGAAACGCCTATCGCCCAATGCACCTGCAAATGTCATTTCCGATAATCCTTCCGGTAAAGGCATCACTGCTGCTAAAGGATGTGATGGAGGTCCGCCAACAAAAATGCTCACTTTTAAGGGTTGGCCTAGTGCATTGGCTTTAGACTGATGTACGCCAATCCCCCTATGGATCTGATAGTGCAACCCGATCTCCTGATCCTGGATATAATCGTTCCCACCCAATTGGATGCGATACATGCCTAAATTTGCATTTAAAACGCCTGGTTTATCTATATCTTCAGTATAAACCTGCGGCATGGTAACAAAAGGGCCACCGTCCATAGGCCAGTTTACAATTTGTGGTAACTGACCAATACTTGTTTTTAAAAATTTGCTTTTTGCAGAAGGTGTTTTAAGTGGCAAGGCCGATAAAGCCGACATTGCTGAACCCGCATATTTAAATGGATTTTTTAATGCTTTTATCGGATCATTCCTTAACGATACCAGCTGTTGTACTTTTGGTAAAGTATCTCTAAAAATAAATTTCGATCGCTCTAATGTACCAAACAAGTTTGAAACAGCAGGAAAAGGACTTCCCTTAACTTTTTCGAATAGTATTGCTGGTCCTTTATTTTCGTAAACCCTTAAATGGATGGCTGCCATTTCTAAATAGGGATCTACTTCTTCTTTTATTCTGATTAAATGACCGTGCTTTTCGAGATCGGATACACATTCTGCTAAACTTTTGTATGCCATGCCCAAAGATAAATAATTAGATTTTCTCCGAAACAAAAAAGCCTCATATAAGCAGATTTTACAATAAAGCTACTTACATAAGGCTTTTAACCACCTAAATTATATTATTTCTTTCCTGCGAAAGAGCGCAACATCCAGGTATTTTTCTCTTTAAACTGCATAAAACGGTTAACCATATCGTTAGAACCATCGTCTCCGGCCGCATCTGTAGCTTCTAAAAGTCCTCTTTCCAATTCGATCAATGCAGCCATATCATCTAAGATGGCATCAACCATATCAAGATCTTTAAGGCCAATGGTATCAATTTCTTTAATTTGAGATTCTTTTATATAATCGGCAAAACGGCTATGCGGTGCTTTACCCAAGGTTAATACACGCTCGGCTATCTCATCAATAGTTAATTGTGCATTGGTATATAATTCTTCAAACTTAACATGTAAAGTAAAAAAGTTCTGACCTTTAATATTCCAGTGGCAACCTCTTAGTTTTTGATAATGAATATGATAATTAGCCAAATAATCGTTTAAAAGATCTACAACTGGTTTAACTTCTTTTTCGTTTAAGCTTATTTCTTTAGCGTCCATTTTTTTATTATTTATGATGTTTTTGATGTCTACGTAACAACCCAAATTTATAAAAGTTTTGCTCAATTTTGTCTTTTGAACAATACGTTATTTATTAGATCGTTTAATATTCAATATTATAGGGAACAACAATTTTACAAACATTTGTT
>NZ_JBFTQI010000793.1:0-2631 GCF_056398925.1 Pedobacter sp. 01T416_2 | reverse complement strand
CTGTATCACTATCCCTATAAGAATATGGGTTATAGAAATTATAAGGGTTTAACGCGCTTGCGTAAACACGTACATTACTTACTTTAACTTGTTCGAGCCAGCGCTTAGGAAGAGAATAATTTAACTGTATGCTAGCTAAACGCATTCTAAATGAAGAAACCTTCCAGAAATTTGATGTTGGACTTAAGCTTGTAGCTTCCCAATTTGGGTTTGGCATAGTACCTGTTGGGTTTAGGATGGGATCATAAATATCGCCCCAGATCTCAGGCACACTTGCAAAAGTGCGTGAAATAGAATTGTTCATTTTTTTACGGGCATCGATTTCCGACCATCCCCCAAACGAACCTGAAATTACCGCCTCTATTCCTATTCCTTTATAATTTGCTTTTAATGTTGTTCCGTAACCATAATGGTTGGTGGCTTTTTTTGATAACTGTACCTGATCATTAAAGTCAATTATACCGTCTGGACCTGCAAAAGATCCATCAGGCTGTAAAGGTCCTCTAACATCTCTATAATAGAGCATGCCTGGCTTTAAATCTTTGGCCAACACTGCTGATCCGCTACCGGCAGCACCTGGATTTACGGAGGTAATTTTGTACTGACTTAAATAAGCATCGATTTCTTGCTGATCTTTAAACATGCCTAAATAATCATAACCCCATTTACCAACGTCAGATGAAGTTCCATTACGTGGATTCCAAGGATATAGAACATCATTTGCATTGTAATCTGCTTTGATTACTTTATTATCTGACCAAGCAAACCTAAAATCTACGCCATAACTAAAATCCTTGCCAATTTTATCGTTCCAACCAATTCCCAGTTCGTAGCCAAAGTAATCTGCTGTAGCATAATTTTGTGAGGCTACTGAACCACCAATCGTGATTGGAATATTAGATGTTACCTCTGTTAAAATATTTGTTGCGTGATTATAATAACCATCCAGAGATAATGTAAGTCGGTTTTTTAAAAATTTAGCATCAATACCCACGTTATTTTTAAGCTCGTCGCTCCAGGTTGCATCAGGGTTTGGAGATGCTTCCATTTTATAACCTGCAGTTGCATTTCCATCTCCACCAAATACTGCTCCTTTACCATCCTGGAAGGTGTAACGCTGTCTCCATAACCAGGCCTTAGTTTGGTCGTTACCTAATAAACCTATTGAGTACCTTAGTTTTAAGAAGTCAATACCAGGTACTTTAAAAAAATCTTCTTCTGAAATTACCCAGCCCAATGAGCCTGAATAGAAATTACCCCAATAGTTACCCGGTGCAAATTTGGTAGAAGCATCACTTCTAAACATAAATTCTGCAAGGTACTTATCTGCGTAACTGTAGTTTGCTCTTGCAACATATGATAGTGATCCTCCTTCTGATTTTGTAGTGCTTCCGTCTATCGCGCCGGTTGCTGAGTTAAACTGGCCATTCGTTTGTTGGATCGGATCTGCTTTAAATACAACCTCATTATTAAAGGCTTGCTCAGATCTTTCTACCGTAGCTAAAGCACCTATCGTATGTTTTCCGAACGACCTGTTATAGGTTAGCACAAAGTTTGATTGTGTTGAACTTTGTGTCGTATTGGAATAATATAACCGATTACCATTAGAAGCAACAAGAGCTGTTGGTAATGTTGCCCCGTCGTAAATATGTTCATTAGTACCTAATTTTTTAAAGGTGTAAACATTATATTTTGTTCCGATCTGTGATCCATTGCTACTACCCATATTTCTAGAATATGCAGCTCTTGCACTTAGACCTTTAACGAAGGGAATATCGTATTGAGCATTTAAATTTATCGTAAAGTTGGTATTTCTGGTATTCGCCAGATTGCCTAATTTTTCGATTTCGTAGAAATGATAGGTAGAAAAATCATTAGTGGTTCCCGGTAGTTTTACAGGATATCCATTAATGTACATCGGCACGTAACGAGGCGCAAGGATGAGGTTCCTGTAATCGTTGTCATCTAACTCACTACCAATTTTATTGAATGTTTTAATGAGTTCGCTATTGTTTCCTGAAACCTGCAAACCAACCTTCAGATTGGTTGCCACCTTAATATCGGCACCTGATCTAAAGTTCCAACGTTTAAAATCAAGACTCGAAAGGTTTCCATCTTGCTTGTAATAAGCTACATCACCGAAATAGGTTGCGCGGTCTGTACCTCCGGAGATACTTAAAGTGTGTTTCATGTTATAGGATGATTTCCAGGCATCTTCTAACCAATCGTAATTAATGTTTTTAAAATGCTCTAATTCGTCCTGACTAAAAAAACTATCAGCTGCTGAAGCGCCTGTTGGATTTACATTAGCTCCATTCGGTCCGTTCATAATGTTATAATACATCCCAAACTGATAGGCGCTCATCATTTTAGTTCGGTAAGCTTCATCATTAAAGGCATACGAGCCGCTATAACTGATGCGTGGAGGTCCGATTTTACCGCGTTTAGTTTTTACTAGTACTACTCCATTACCTGCTCTTGTACCATAAATAGCTGCAGATGCATCTTTTAGGAAAGATAAACTTTCTATTTCAGAAGGATCCAGGTTATTAAAGAGTGTAGCATCAGGTTGTCCGTTTTGAGGATTGATCTGAATTACATCATCAATTACATATAGCGGGTCTGTAGAAC
>NZ_JBFTQI010000792.1:0-2634 GCF_056398925.1 Pedobacter sp. 01T416_2 | reverse complement strand
GGGTAATACTGAACCCTAAAAAAGCAACGAGTAATAATTTTATTTTCATCTTTCTATTTTATAACAACTGAAGTCTAATTTGATATCATTATTCTTTTGGAAAACTACGCTATTTATATTGCAAAGCAAAAAACACAAATTTATAGCCTTATTTACACCTGGTTATGCTTAAAGGAAGATATTGATTATGGAAATAATTTAAAGCGTAGAATTTGACCTCCTTTCAGCTAATTTTTTGTTTTTTTGTGTAAATCGTTAGATATATGACTACAGATATTCAATCCATTTTAAACAAACTGGGGATTAATGCGAGCAACGCCGCCTATAGTACAGGCAGCAATTGGGGCGGCGAACTTAATGTAAATACATTAGAAAGTTTTTCTCCTGTTGATGGCAAACTGATTGCTTCGGCTAAGGTTGCCAGTGCTGCTGATTATGACGCTGTTGTACTTAAAGCGCAGGAAGCATTTACAGCATGGCGTACGGTTCCGGCTCCAAAAAGAGGAGAAATTGTGCGCCAGTTTGGTGATGCACTACGCGAAAATAAGGACGCATTGGGCACTCTGGTTTCTTACGAGATGGGGAAAAGTTTACAGGAAGGGTTTGGTGAAGTGCAGGAAATGATCGATATCTGTGATTTTGCAGTGGGTTTATCCAGGCAGCTTTATGGCTTAACCATGCACAGTGAACGCCCAAGCCACCGCATGTACGAGCAATGGCATCCACTGGGCATTGTAGGAATCATTTCTGCCTTTAATTTCCCGGTAGCAGTTTGGAGCTGGAATACCGCCCTGGCCCTGGTTTGTGGCAATGTTTGCATCTGGAAACCATCGGAAAAGACACCGCTAACCGCAATCGCCTGTCAACATATTATTGCAAAGGTTTTTAAAGATAACGATATAGCCGAAGGGGTTTGCAACCTGGTTTTAGGCGATAGGGAAGTTGGCGAACTCATGACAAATGATGGCCGCATCCCTTTAATTTCTGCCACCGGATCTACGCGTATGGGTAAAGCAGTTGGCGCTGCAGTAGGCGCAAGGTTAGGAAAAAGTTTGCTTGAACTTGGTRGTAATAATGCCATTATCATTTCAGAACATGCTGATTTAGATATGAGTTTAATTGGGGCGGTATTCGGTGCTGTTGGTACCGCAGGCCAGCGTTGTACCTCTACCAGGAGACTAATTATCCACGAAAGTGTATATGATGCTTTTACCGCTAAACTGGTTAAAGCTTACGAACAGTTGCGTATTGGAGATCCCTTAGATCAAAATAACCATGTGGGACCGCTGATTGATACCGATGCGGTTGCAGCATACTTAGCTTCGATTACAAAATGTAAGGAAGAGGGTGGCAATTTTGTGGTAGAGGGCGGCGTTTTATCGGGCAATGCCTATACAAGTGGGTGTTATGTAAAACCATGTATTGCCGAAGTTCAGAATGATTTTAAGATTGTTCAGCACGAAACATTTGCGCCGATTTTATATCTGATTAAATACAAAACATTAGATGAGGCCATTGCTTTGCAAAATGCCGTTCCGCAAGGATTATCATCGGCCATTATGACTTTGAATTTAAGAGAGGCAGAGCAATTCTTATCGGCTAAAGGCTCTGACTGTGGCATAGCCAATGTAAATATTGGTACTTCGGGCGCAGAAATTGGCGGTGCTTTTGGTGGAGAAAAAGAAACAGGTGGTGGCAGGGAAAGCGGATCGGATGCATGGAGAGCTTATATGCGCAGACAAACCAATACCATCAATTATTCGAACACGCTGCCTTTAGCACAGGGGATAAAATTTGATTTGTAAAAGCGATCTTAACGCGGTAAACCTATACGAAATGGTGTTGATTTTTAGAAACACCTACAGCCAAAAACGGCCGATCTGTTTAACGATCGGCCATTTACTAAGAAATAGGTTAACTTAAAGTTTTTTAATGAGCAGATAACTTTTTGCCTCAAACCATGAATTATCATTATGATCATTTTCGTAAAATGTGCCCTCTAATGAAGTAACCACAATGGTATAGTTATATCCATTAATATTTTTAGATATGCTCATCAGCTTTGCTGGGTACAAGTATTCCTGTTTTTTATTCGAAGCTTCTAAAGTCCCGTTTTTATATGCTTTAGTGGCCTGAGCAAATAATTCTTTTAAATCGATATGCAGCGCTGGCTGATTGTTAACCAATAACGAAATTTTTGATCCGATTTTATTTGTTGTTAAATCAGTACTGTAAAGCCGTGTAACTTTTTCCTCTGGATACCCGCTTAGCTCGATCAGGTAATCATAGCCCTTAATGTTTAAAACCTGGTTTTCATCATTTTGAAGGGTAATATTCACACCCTGGTCATATACCAAATCGTCTTTAATCTTAAAAATTGCCAATGCTGTATCTACCTTATCAATCCGCATGCTATAACGGTAGTTATTTGCGCCATCTATCTTTTCCTCAATTTTACTGAGATCTTTTTTCGTAAAAGGTTGCAGCGTTTTTAATCCATGTGTATAAACCAGGTACCTGATTACGGCTGGCTTTTCTTTAATATCATCTTTTTTCTTGCTATTCATTATCCGCTTTAACCGGTTTAGCTGTGAATATTTAGAGAGAGAAAAAGCACTCTGCGGACCATAAGTG
>NZ_JBFTQI010000791.1:0-2637 GCF_056398925.1 Pedobacter sp. 01T416_2 | reverse complement strand
ATACCAAACGTAAAGCTGTTTTTTGCCCTACACCAGGAAGTTTCGAGAATTCGTTTACCGCATCTTCGAGCAGCTTGGATGAAAAATTCATATTACAAAAATAGGTAAAATGGTTTGTTAGTTCAATAGGCCTAGTTCAGTTGTTTATTGGTCAATAGTTTGATAGTCCATGGTTGATGGCTTAGTTGTTTATGGTTAAATTGCTTATTAGTTCGATAGTCTGCTTGCTTTAGAGCGCCATGCTTATGCTAATCGGCTATTAACTATTGAACCATAGGCCATCAACCAAATAGCAAAACTAAACCCATTGACATTAAATCCGAATTTCTTACATTTATCAGCTTAACACAAAACTATGTCTCCAACCATTCTCTTATGTTTTCTGATCGGTTATTTTTTACTGCTGATTATTATTTCATTCGTAACCTCAAAAAAATCATCTGATAATTCTACTTTCTTTATCGCCAACCGGAATTCTAAATGGTATTTAGTTGCCTTTGGGATGATAGGAACCGCACTTTCGGGTGTTACTTTTATATCAGTGCCCGGAGAAGTTGGCGCACCCAGTGGGAACCAGTTCCAATATTTCCAGTTCGTTCTGGGCAATGCAGTTGGTTTTATTATCATCGCCACAGTTTTGCTTCCACTTTATTACCGGATGAATTTAACATCCATTTATAGCTACATCGAAAAGAGGTTAGGTCATTACAGTTACAAAACGGCAGCATCGATATTTTTATTGAGCCGCACTTTGGGATCAGCAACAAGATTATACCTCGTAGTGATTGTTTTACAGCGTTTTATATTCGATAATTATGGCGTTCCGTTCTGGTTAACGGTTTTAATTTCGTTGGCACTGATCTGGTCGTACACCTTTAAAGGTGGCTTAAAAACCATTATCATTACCGATACACTGCAAACTTTTTTCCTGGTGCTTTCGGTTTTTCTCACTATTTATTTTATTTGCAACAGTCTTGATTTCAATATTCCACAGGCATTCGAGACCATAAAAACCAGCAGTTACTCGAAAATATTCTTTCTAAACGATTTCCTAACCAATAAATTCTACTTTAGCAAACAGTTTATCGGCGGTATTTTCGTTACCATCGCCATGACGGGTTTAGATCAGGATCTGATGCAGAAAAACCTGAGCATGGGCACCATCAAAGAGGCACAAAAAAACATGTTTACTTTTACAGGGGTATTTGTAATCCTGAATGTTTTCTTTTTGAGTGTGGGCGCTTTGTTATACATTTTTGCCGCGAAAAACGGCATCGATATTCCATTAGATCATATTACCGGGAAACCAAGAACAGATTTATTGTTCCCTGAAATTGCTTTAAACAACCTTGGCGCTGTACCTGCAATTATATTCATGTTGGGCCTAACCGCAGCAACTTTTGCCACTACCGACTCGGCACTTACAGCTTTAACCACATCCTTTTGTGTCGACTTTTTAGGCATGGCCAAGGCCGAAAATGTAAATGCCAAAGACGCCGTAAAAAAACGCCATACTGTACACGTAGCATTTTCTATTCTGATGTTTTTGGTGATCCTCGTCATCAATGCATTGAACAGCTCATCAGTAGTAAGCTTAATTTTTACCATTGCCTCTTATACCTACGGGCCGCTTTTAGGATTATATAGTTTTGGATTATTTGTAAAAAAACGTGGTCTTCACGATAAATTAGTGCCGATAGTTTGCTTATTATCACCTTTTTTATGTTACTTGCTTTCCACGTATTCTACCACTTTATTGGGCGGTTACGTTTTTAGTGTTGAACTGATTTTAATTAACGGTTTAATCACATTTATAGGCTTGTTGTTCATCAGTAAAAAAACTGATGCGCAAACTAGATTTTAATATTAGAATAACAGTATATGACGAGTGAAGAAAAAATTAGAAGCGCTTTTGAAAACAAAGACTGGCAAGAAATTAAAGTAACAGACTCTTGGCAAATTTTTAAAATCATGGCCGAATTTGTAGACGGTTTTGAAAAACTGGCTAAAATTGGCCCATGTGTTACCATTTATGGTTCGGCCCGTACAGCTCAAACGCATAGATATTACCAATTGGCAGAAGAGTGCGGCAAATTATTAACCGATCGTGGTTATGGTGTAATCACTGGCGGTGGCCCTGGCATTATGGAGGCCGGTAATAAAGGCGCCCACACCAATGGGGGTAAATCGGTAGGTTTAAACATCGAGTTGCCTTTTGAGCAGTTCCACAATAAATATATCGATCATAATAAATTGCTGGAGTTTGATTATTTCTTTGTGCGCAAAGTAATGTTCATGAAATATAGTCAGGGTTTTGTGGTTTTACCAGGTGGTTTTGGTACCATGGATGAACTTTTTGAAGCTTTAACCTTAATCCAGACCGGAAAAATTGCACGTTTCCCAATCGTATTGGTGGGTGTTGATTATTGGGGTGGATTAATTGATTGGATTAAAGGTACAATGCTCCAGAAAGAGCACAATATCCACGAAGAAGATTTAAACCTTTTCAGATTGGTAGATACCGCTGAAGAAGCTGCAGAGCATATTTTCCGTTTCTACGATAAATATGTACTTAAACCGAATTTCTAGGTTGGTTCAATGGTTCATTAGTCAGTTCAAGATGGTTAACTGGTTAAT
>NZ_JBFTQI010000790.1:0-4643 GCF_056398925.1 Pedobacter sp. 01T416_2 | reverse complement strand
ACCGAAGCAGGCTCAACATGGTGTTTTTCCGCAACCTCATCCAATGCCGCTAAAATTTTAAAGCCACGTTCATTCAGGAATTTTTTAACGCCACCACCACGCTGGCTTTTATTTAAATCATCTTCACTGCGGTATTTCCCTGTTAAAAAACCACTGGCTAAAGAATAATAGGTTACTACGCCCAAGCCATAATCCAGACAGATTTTTTCGTGCTCCTGCTCAAAGTTTTCTCTATCATAGAGGTTGTATCCTGGTTGGTAAACTTCGTAACGAGGTAAACTATGTTCAGTAGAATACACCAGCGATTCTTTCAGCCGTTCAGCAGAAAAGTTTGATGCGCCGATCCACCGTACTTTGCCTGCTTTAATTAAAGTTTCGTAAGCACTTAAGGTTTCTTCAACAGGGGTATTTTCATCATCGTAATGAGAGAAATAGAGATCGATATAATCTGTTTGAAGGCGTGATAATGAATGTTCTACTTCATTTATGATGTAATCTTTCTTTAAAGATTTACCCTGGCCCATATCAGAACCTACCTTTGTTGCAATAATTACGTCGTGGCGTTTATTGTGTTGTTTAAGCCAATTGCCTATGATTGTTTCTGATTCTCCACCTTTATTTCCTGGTGCCCAGCGCGAATATACATCGGCAGTATCGATAAAGTTAAATCCACTTTCTACAAACTGGTTTAATATTTCAAATGATTTTTGCTCATCGATTGTCCAGCCAAATACGTTTCCTCCAAATACAATGGGTGCAATATTTAAATCGGTTTTTCCTAAAATTCTTTTTTCCATGATATGAATGTTAATCTTAAACTAACAAATCTTGGAGCCAGCAGTTTTTGTAGGAGGTCGAAATTATGTCAAAATGAGATGATATTTTTTGGAAAGCAATCAACTTCACTTTTAAAGTTATCCCTTGCCGATCGGTTTACTTTAGTCAGTTCATTGCCGAGGCAAGATAAGCGGAGCCAAAACAATCTTTCTCCATAAATTAAAATGCGTTCTATTTTTTTAGAAAAGCAAGGCCTGTAGTACTTTGGTTAAACCCGTCCCGCCCTTTGCTTAATCCCGATAGATAAACCAATAAATAAAATAATACTCAAATCGGGATAACGCTGTCGGTCGGGTTTATTTTACCACAGATAGTAGTACTGTTTTAGCCTCCTAAACCCGATCGAAGCGAGATGCCGATATTTCATCGGCAGAAGCGGGAGCGGGACTGCAGAGAACCAATAGCTTCTGCTAAGCTTTCCAAAAAAAGAACCTTAAGTTAGGGTATGTTTTAGCTTTTAAACAACAAATTGTTATCCGATAGCTATCGGATGCGAGGCTGGGCAAGCGCCCGCCGAAGCATTCTTATGTCGTAATTTTTGTAAATGCTATTATTAAAGTTCTTTTAATTATCTAAAAACCTCATGCCCTTAACCTTTTAACCTTCAACCTTTGATGGCCCTAAGCATTTCCCTTTTCCCTGGAGCACCAGGTAATTTTTCAATGGTAAATCCGCAGGCTTTAACGGCTCTTTTCAGCTTTCCGGTAATGGCGTAGGTTACAAAAACTCCGCCTGGTTTTAAGAAACTGCAGGCATGTGCAATAATTTCATCGCTCCACATTTCGGGCTGGTGCTGCACAGAAAAGGCATCGTAGTAAATCACATCAAATTTTTGGTCGCTCTGGTATTCGGCCAAGGTAGTATGCGGAATTTCTAAGGTGCAAAGCGAAGTTAATTTTTGAGGTGTTTTTAACGCTTCAGGGTAATTTGAAATAAAATCGGCCCATACTGCTTCAGGAACATACGCGGCATAACCTGTTTGCTCAATTAGATCTGTAGTAAGCGGAAACGCTTCGATACTGGTATAGTTAAGTTTAATATTATTTGCCGCACAATATTCGAAACTTAAAATAAAGTTCAGTCCCGTGCCGAAACCAACTTCCAAAATGGAAATTTCAGTTAAATTGGCAGATGAGAATTTTAGTCCTGCATCAATAAATACGTGTTTGGGTTATAATATTCATGAGCTAGGATTTTAAGGATTCTTGGATTTTTTCAAGATAATGATGCAAATATAGATATAGGATTAATATGATTTTTGGATTTCAGGATCATGGTGTAGATATGAATGCAGCATTTAAACGATTTCTGGATTTAGGGATAAACTAGCCAGAGATAGGAGGAGGAAAGTTAACCCGCTTTAGTCCTTAGTCTTTTAGCTTTAGTCTTCGGATTCCCTTCCTCTGAATTTTCTCTTTGTCCTTTCAGCTTTAATCTTTTGTTCTTAGCTTTGATCTTACCCTAAACCCTAAACCCTAAACCCTAAAATGGATATCGAATCTTTCAGAGAATATTGTTTGAATTTACCTGGTACAACCGAGGGAATGAAATGGGGACATTTATGCTTCATGATCGAAGAAAAAATGTATTTCATTATCGCTATTGATGAAGATAACAGTTTCTCTATAAAGTGTGATCCTGAAGAGTTTGATGCATTAACGGCTAGAGATGGCATACAACAGGCCCACCATATGGCTAAACGACAGTGGGTACGTGTTGATAACCTGGAGGTATTTAATGAAACAGAACTGAAAAAAAGAGTGGCTGATTCGAGGGCGATGGTTTTAGCTAAATTACCTAAGAAAACACAGGCAAAGTACGCTTAAATTTTAAACTGAAGAATGGAAATATCTTCAATGCAAGGCCCTATACAAGTTTCTTTAAAGCCATAATGTAGCCAATGTGCATACCCTCGTGGAAAGGGATAAAGTTTATTGCATCTTCTATCGAGTTTAATTTCATGCCATAACGTTTATCCCAAGGATCGAACTTTAGAAAAACACCACTCGAGTAATCAGTGGCTAAACGATCCATGCTTTTTAAGAGCGCATCGAAAATAGAATCGATCTCTTCCTGTCCAATAAATTTTTCAGGCTTTGTCCCGCTTAAAAAAGGGCTGAAATATTTTTCCTCAACAATTATCTCAAGTCCAGATCTTATATAACACATATTTTGCTGCGCCGCGGTTAAATGGGCGATATTCCAAATGATGTTATTGTTAAAACCTGTTGGGATTTTGTTTAATTGCTCGATGCTCAAATCTTTTACCAGTTCCAGAATAAAAATTCTGGTGTTTTTAATCTGGGCGATGGTAGCAAGTGTATTAGACATTAATTGTTGTATAGATGGTGATTTACTGCTCGTTTTTGGTTTCCTCTTTGGTTTCTTTCTTTTGTGTATCGTCTTTTTTTATGCCTTTATCAGCATTCAGTTCTTTCGACTTCATGATATTAAAACGGTACATTTCTTCAATCCCAACAAGTTTCCGTGTACATTTATCAATGTCGGTTCCTTCTTCCCATAAATAAGGCCGAAAGCTATAGGTTTTGGTGCCATCTAGATTTGCAATAAACTGGTTCCAGCTGCTCCAACGTAAGCCTTTATAAAATTTAGAAAGATCACTATCAAAGCAAAAAACAAGAAACTCACCATAGCCAGCCCCAAGCGGTTGCCAGGTTAGGCTGTTAGGCTCCAGGTAATACACGTTTTTAATGTCTTTACCCAGGCCGCCATAATTGATGGCAAAGAAGCCACCTACAGCGTCATCGGCAATTAACAGGTATGGGATGTTATCGCCATATTCCTTTATGGTTTTTCCTTTGTTCCATTCGGCAACATTTCGGCTCAATCTTTCGCTGCCCGAACCTAAAATTCTAATCCAGCCGTTATCAACCATAATGCCTCCGGTATTGTAAATTACCGAGCCAAGTGTAGCATAGGTTGTCATTTGTGAGTTATATAAAACTTCTTTTGCTTTTGCAGAATCAACTGGCAAAATCTCCACCTTGTTTTTGGCAGAATCGATCCACTTTTTTACCAACGGCCATGCCGGATCGGTTTTATTTACCAATGCTTCAAGACTGATTAAATTATTCTCTTGAGCAAAGGTTATTGAAGAGAATAAAGTTAAACTTAGAATAAGAATTGTTTTGAATGCGCTTCTCATGAAAAAGGGGCTTATGTTTTCCAAAGATAGAATGATAATTAAGAATTGTTGAAAGGAGCGGGATAATTTTTGATTAATCGTGCAGGCGGATGTTACCATCCGACTGATTTATTCAACATCTAAAAAGAATTGATTAATTCGATGAATTGAAAATTTCAGCCAGTGYCAGATAGTAACATCTTACACCACGCTAATAAAACAAAACGCCCCAATAAATCGGGGCGCTTGTCATATAGGGATGATATAAAATAATTGACTATTGAGTGAAAAAGCCTTAAACACTCCACCTTTTAACCCTCCACCTCAATCTACCACATTCTAATTCTGTCTTCTGGCTTTTTGTATAACTTATCGCCAGGTTTAACATCAAAAGCATTGTACCATGCATCCATATTTACAGGTGCACCGATAGTACGGTACGGTCCTGGAGAATGTGGATCGGTTTTAATTAACTGAGCGGCACTTTCTGGTAAAATATTACCTCTCCACACCTGCGCCCAGGCAAGGAAGAAACACTGATCTGGCGTAAAACCATCAATTTTCTCATTGCTTTGACCTTGTTTAGTCATTTTAAAAGCAGTATAAGCCGCGTTTAAGCCCCCTAAATCGCCAATGTTTTCGCCCATAGTCAATTTACCGA
>NZ_JBFTQI010000789.1:0-2647 GCF_056398925.1 Pedobacter sp. 01T416_2 | reverse complement strand
TCATTATTGGTTCCCCGCTGAAAAAAAGGGATATAGCGGTGTGGCAATTCTGACCAGAATTAAACCGAATCATATCGAATTTGGCTGCGGTGAAGAATGGATAGATAAAGAGGGTAGAATTTTAAGGGCAGATTTTAACGATTTTTCTTTAATGAGTCTCTATATGCCATCTGGCTCAAGCGGAGATGAACGTCAGGTTAAAAAGTACGAATTTATGCGTTTTTTTGATGTATATATTGGAGAATTGCGTAAAGAGATACCAAATCTAATTGTAAGTGGCGATTATAATATCTGTCATACCTCCATCGATATTCACAACCCAAAATCAAACGCCAATTCATCGGGCTTTTTGCCAGAAGAACGGGAGTGGATGCAGCTATTTTTGGATAATGGTTTCATCGATACTTTTCGTCATTTTAATAAAGACCCGCACCATTATACCTGGTGGAGCTACCGTGCCGGTTCGAGAGGAAAGAATTTGGGTTGGCGGATCGATTACCATTTGGCTACCAGGCCTATGGAAAGCCGATTGAAAAATGTTAGAATCTTACCCGACGCAATACATTCAGATCATTGTCCGGTTCTTTTAGAGATCGATTAGGTATTTGGTTAACTGGTTAATTGTTTAAATCGGTTAACTGTAACCAAAACTCAATTAACCAATTTGCACAGTTTAAACAATTAACCTTAATCTAACCAAATGCTAATCACAAATATAAAAGGCCTGGTGGGCTTACATTCCAAAGATAAATTAGTGCTACGTGGCGGTGAATTAGATTCGTTACCAGTTCTTGAAAATGCCTGGCTTTTAATTGAAGATGATCTGATCAAGGATTTTGGAAAGATGGATTCAATCCCATCTCATATCTCAAATCTATCCTCCCATATCTCCGCAGAAGGCAGATATATTTTCCCTTCATGGTGCGATAGCCATACACACATTGTTTTTGCTGCTTCGCGCGAGGAAGAATTTGCAATGAAAATCCAAGGCAAAAGCTACGAAGAAATTGCCGCGGCGGGTGGTGGGATTCTAAATTCGGCTAATAAACTCCAAAAAGCTTCGGAAGATGAATTGTTTGAAAGTGCATCTGTGCGGTTAACGCAAATGATCCGTCTGGGAACCGGTGCCGTTGAAATTAAAAGCGGATATGGATTAACCACGGAGAGTGAAATCAAAATGCTCAGGGTGATCCGCAGGCTAAAAGATCAGTTCCCGATTCCTATAAAAGCAACTTTCTTAGCCGCTCATGCTTATCCGGCCGAATTTAAAAACAACCATCAGGGTTACATCGATTTAATTATTAATGAAATGCTGCCTCAAATAGCACAAGAAAAACTGGCCGACTATATTGATGTTTTTTGCGAAAAAGGGTTTTTCTCTGTCGAAGAAACCGATCAGGTATTAAAGGCAGGTACAAAATACGGACTAAAACCAAAAGTACATGCCAATCAACTTTCCGTTTCGGGGGCAATAGAGGTCTCTGTGCAAAATAGAGCCATTTCAGTTGATCACCTCGAAGAAAGTGATGAAGAAACGATCCGAACGTTAAGAAATGCTGATACCATTGTAACATTACTCCCTTCTTGTTCGTTTTACTTAGGTATTCCTTTTGCTGATGCCAAAAGCTTTATAAGAGCCGATTTGCCGGTTGCTTTGGCTACCGATTACAATCCAGGTTCAACACCTTCAGGAAATATGAATTTTGTGGTGTCACTTGCATGTATTAAAATGAAGATGTTTCCTGAACAGGCGATAAATGCTGCAACATTAAATGGTGCGGCAGCAATGGAGATGAGTGAAGATTATGGAAGCATTACCGTTGGTAAAAAAGCGAACCTGTTTATAACCAAGCCGATGCCTTCAATTGCCTATTTGCCATATAGTTTTGGTGAAACGCAAATAGAGACAGTTATTTTAAACGGTGAAATTTATAATGGATAACCTTAAAATATATTCGCAGGGCGACATCGACCGTTTAATCATCGCTCGTGATGGCGAAACCAAACTGGGCGAAAAAGTTGCTGTCTTATCCTCATGGGATGAACTGAAAGGGGCAAGTGCGAAATTTGTATTGTTGGGTATTCCAGAAGACATAGGTGTGCGTGCAAACTTAGGTATTGCAGGTGCAGCCTCTATGTGGCGACCAAGTTTGGTGGCTTTTTTAAATATCCAGAGCAACCGCTTTTTAAATGGCGAGGAGGTTTTGATTTTAGGCCATTTCGAAATCGATGAGCCCGAAGATCCTTCCATAACGGGTTTAAGAAACAAAGTTGCACAGATTGATGAGCTGGTTTATCCTGTAATTGAAAAAATAGTAGCTGCAGGCAAAATACCTATTGTAATTGGTGGTGGTCATAATAATGCCTACCCAATAATTAAGGGTACTTCTTTCGTACATAAAAGCCCAATAGCGGTTTTAAATGTGGATGCGCATGCTGATTTAAGAGAACTGGAAGGTCGGCACAGCGGGAACGGATTTTCTTATGCGTTGAAAGAAAACTACCTGAATAGTTATTTCATGTATGGCTTGCATCAAAACTATAATAATGAAGCTATTTTAAATCAAATAGATACGAACCCAAAGCTTAAGGCTGTGTTTTTTGACGATATTTTAACCGGGACTGACTTTACTGACCTGGTGAATGA
>NZ_JBFTQI010000788.1:0-2648 GCF_056398925.1 Pedobacter sp. 01T416_2 | reverse complement strand
CCGGTAATGCCATTGGTACCGATGCTGCCGGAGCTGTAGTGATGAGTAACGGAATTGGCGTAAAAATAGAGTTGGGTGCAGGAGGAACCATCGGTGGCGCAACACCTGCCGAAGCAAACTTAATCGCCAACAACAATTTCGGGGTGGAAACGGTATCGTCAAAACCCGTAAAAATCACAAGGAACAGTTTCTTTTGCAACAAGACATTTGGCATCGGAAAAACCCTATCGATCCTTCAACCCTACATTCAGGTACTGAAAAAAAGAAATGATTATGTTTCGGGTAAKGCCACACCCAACTCAGAAGTAGAACTATTTTATACCGTAAATTGCCAAGGTATCTGTGAAGGTAAAACCTATATTGCAACTGTACAGGCCGGTAGCGATGGTCGTTGGGAATACAACGGAACCCTAAGCGGAATGGTTACTGCAACAGCCAGCTTATTAAATGCAACCACCTCTCCTTTCTCTACTGCTGAATTATTACCAAACGAAGCTATAGTAGAACCTGTAACCTGTAATGCCAATGGATCAATCACCATCCCAGAGCCCCGCGAAGGTTTTACTTTTAGCTGGGTAAAAATAGAAACAGATGGTAGCCGCGTACCTAAAGGAAATACACAAAGCATCTCCAATTTAGATGTAGGCACTTACGAGGTAACCGTTGATGATGGCTGCAAAGCATTTCCATCGGTGTTTATCATCAAAGATCAGAAGTTAACCAAACCTACTATTCTGCCAGTTTCGCCTGCCTGCGGACAAACCACTTTTACATTTACAGCTGAGGTTTTAAGGGGTAAAGGTGTATTAAAATACGAGTGGATAAATACCGCAACAAATGCCGTGGTAAGCAGAAGTAACCCAGCTAATTTACCAGAAGGCACCTACTTCGTAAAAGTATCGGATGAAGCAAACTGCTCATTAGATTCTGATCCGATTACAGTTAGAAGGAAACCTCAACCTAAAATTGGGAATCCAACTAAAACCACCTCTGCAGCATGTGGTAAAGAAAACGGATCTATTGTAGGCATTACCATTACAGATGCAACGGGTACCTTAAGCTACAAATGGTTTAAACGCGATCCGATCACAGGAATTTTAGGTACAGATGTGGTGTCAACTACATTGGATCTGGAAAATGTAGGAGGCGGCAACTATACTTTATCTGTTTCTGACGAAGGGCAATGTTCGCCAGTTTCCTCATCTTTCTTTATCGGCACCTATAGCGATGTTGCGATTAACGGAGGGACAGTTACTCCGGCCAGATGTGGTGTTAACAATGGTGTTATTGATGGTGTATCGATTACCAATGCCGATACATACGAGTGGTTAGGCCCAACGGGGCAAAGCATCAAAAAAGGACCGTACTCCCCTGGCATGTCAATAAAAATGATTGACCTTGCCCCAGGAACTTATACATTAAGAGCCAGCAATTCGCTGTATACCTGCACTTTAGACAGAACTTTCAGGGTAGATGCATTAACACCAACGGTTTATACCTTTACGCCAACCGTTAACAACACCACTTGCGAGTTGATTAACGGAAGTATCAACCTAAACTTCAGTTCCGTTCTTCCAACATTGTTTAAATGGGTAGATGAATCAGGCGCTACAGTTGCAGGTGCAACCAAAACAGGGAACATTATTGAACTTAAAAATTTGCCCGGAGGCAATTACAGGATGTTTGCCTATGATGTGAACAATTGTGAAACTATTTTAGGACCATACGCCATCAATATCACGCCAAAACTAAACATCGTTTCCAATACAGCAACCGTAATTAAAGATGGCTGTACTTTACAGAGAGGTTCTGTTAAAGGCATACAGGTAATCGGTGGTATTCCAGCGTATGATTTTAAATGGATAAACGAAGCTGGCGAGGCTGTTCAATACACTCAAGATCTAATTAATGTTGGCGCAGGCACCTATCGTTTAGAAGTAAAAGACAAAACATCTTGTGGTTATGCCATCAGCGAGGCTTATACCGTAGTAGATGAGCCTTTTAAAATCATAGCTCCCATCATCAACGATCTACGCGTTTGTTATGTTTCAGATATCGTTTTACCTGTAATTGCACCAGAAGAAGGCACCTTCCAGCTCTTTGAAAAAATTGATGATACGAAGCCATTTTCAGAAAACACCAACGGAATATTCAAATTTAGGGTAGCCAAAACGGCAGATTATTTTGTGAGGAGAAAACTGGGTTCTTGTACAAGCGAGTTTACCAAGGTACATGTAGAAGTAACACACGATAACCTGGAGGTTACCAACACCATGACCCCGAATGGAGATGGTATGAACGATGTTTGGCAAGTGAGGGGTTTACCAGATTTTAATGGCACCAATATTAAAATCTACACCCGTGGCGGTCAGTTGGTTTACGAATCGATCGGCAATTATACCAAACCTTTTGATGGTAGATTTAGGGATAAAGAATTACCAGCAGGGGTTTATTATTATGTGATCGATTTGCGGGCTGAATGTAAACCACTAGGTGGCAGCATAACACTTTTACGTTAAAATTGCCTACTTGGACAAACTACCTGATAGCGGTTATTCAATAAAATACCCAGTACAATTTCGTGGGTACCATTATTTACCGAACGTAATCCTGAAGTATTTACATCATAAGAATAACTCAGGTTTACC
>NZ_JBFTQI010000787.1:0-2651 GCF_056398925.1 Pedobacter sp. 01T416_2 | reverse complement strand
GCTGACTGTTTACACCGGTTACAATGATGTTGCTGAACTTTAGATCTGGCTTTCTCGCATTAAATTTTTCCCTTCTTTGTGCCAGTTCTTCATCGCTCACTCTTTTGCTGATTAAAGCTTTAATCCTTGGCATATCGGCTATTGTTGCATCATAGCCTTTTTTAATCAGCTCTTCTACAGGAGCAAAATTAGTTACGCTATAAGTAGCCAGATTGGGCTGGATGTATACGCCATTTTTTCCGATCATGGTTGAATCTGATTTGGATAGAAACATGTATACCAAAAAGCGGTTCATTAAACGATCGTCGATGTTTTTAGGGTATTCGTTATAGGTTTTTGAAGAAACATTGGCGCCGATCACATAATCAGGCTTAAAGTCTCTTTCCATTACATCAGCAGGGAAATTATTGTAAAGCCCCCCATCAAAAACATATTTTCCATYTAGTTTAATGGGCCGGTAGATAATCGGAACCGTCATGGTTGCCCTTACTGCTTCTGCTAAACTTCCCTTGCTCACTGTGATACTTTTTTGCGAAAGTACATCTGCAACCATACAACGATAGGGAACAAAAAGATTATCGAAATTGTCTTTAGAAACGGCTGAAGCCTGGGCAAAAAGCTCAAGAAAGGCAAAATTTAATGGAATATCGTTAATGAGGTTAGAACGGAAGCTAAAATGGAAACCCGTATCAATTGCCACTTTTGCGCTAAGCATAGAGGCATTGGGCGCATTTTTCTGAAAGAAAAAGGTGTAATCGCTGGTGTACCGCCCATTTACCCAATTTTGGAAGTCGTTGCTTAGTGCAATTTTTTCTATCTCCGCCGGGCTATAACCTGCAGCATACATGGCGCCAACTATGCCACCCATCGATGTGCCTGTAATGTAATCGATAGGGATGTGGTTTTCTTCTAAAGCCTTTAATGTGCCAATGTGCGCCAATCCTTTTGCGCCACCACCGCTAAACACAAGACCTACCTTTTGCGCCTGCAATTGGTTACAGCACAGAACGAAGAGGATCAGCAAAAATCTTTTAAAAGTTACCACCCTTAAAAATAGGGTTTTCTTTTAAAATTAGTTCAATATGAAAATGTTGTATGTTAAAAATGATGCAAAACTTACCCAAAGGATGTAGGGGATGAATATTAAACCCGCCCATTTGTTTATTTTATAGAACATGGATGCATTGATGACAATGATGATCAACAGTAAAATAATTTCGGCCAGGGCAAAACCTAGCTCGTGCAGGTAAAAGAAAATAAACGACCAGCCCAAATTTAAAATTAACTGGATTAAATAAATGGCAACTGTTCGCGGGAAATGAACAATTTTATCGCGTCTAATCCACACCAGATAAGCCGCAATACCAATAAGTATATATAGTGTAGTCCAAACAGGTGCAAAAAGCCAGTTTGGTGGATTAAAGGACGGTTTGTTTAACGTTGGGTACCAGGTTTTAACTGATTGAGCGGTTGCCCACCCTCCTAAAGCACCAACACCCAGTGTGATGGCTATATTTACAAGAAAAGCTACAGGTTTAAATTTCATGCGCTAAATTTGAGTTTAAACAACGGTAAACCCCAAAAGTTTTATTACCTGCCAATTCCTGGCACTATTGGTAGGCTTTCAGTGTCGTCATTTCCGATGCTTTGTACCGCAAATAAATAATTGTCTTTACTATAAGGTAATCGTAATTCGGTGGCAGAAGTGAAAAATTTCTTTTCCCAAATGGCGCTGCTGGTTTCGCGCATTAAAACATAATAGCCCTTTACTGCGCCATTAACAGGTGCTTTCCAGTATAAAAAGGTAGAGTTGCTCAGGTTTTTTACATCAACTTTTACTTCGCTAGGGCTTGAGGGTGCTTTGGCCAGATTGGCCAAAACCGCAATATTTACACCTGTATTTTTACGTAAATATTCGAAATCCATAAATTCCTGAAGGTCGCCATACCTAACGCCTTTCTCAGTTCTAAGGTCTTGGTGCTGGTGATCGAAGTTTTCGTTCATTTCGGTTATGCGAACCGCTGTAAATCCATTTTCTACGAATGGAGTATGATCTCCACCCCGGAGAAATCTGTCGTTCCTGTAAATTAATTTAATTTCTAACTGATCTACATAACGCTCGCCAATTTCTTTAACATACCGTGCCAACTGACGGCTTTTGCCATCGTTTTCTAAACCAAACTGACGGATGCTCTTCGCATTTTTATCCAGATCAAAGCTGGGTAAGCCCTCACTAAATACACGGAGCCTGGTATTGTCGATGATTTGCGTTTCGCTACTGTTGTTGCTGCCAATCATATCATTGTTTAACATGGCATCTACATTCCAGTTTTCTTTTTTTGCTTTTGCAGCCATAAAACCAGAGCCTAATAACGATTGTTCCTCACCGCTTACGGCTACAAAAATTATGGTGGCAGAAAATTTAAATTGACTCATAATTCTTGCAGCCTCAATTACGCCCGCAACACCACTGCCATCATCATTGGCGCCAGGTGCATCACTGGTTCTGTTCATTACATCGGTAACTCGGCTATCGAGGTGTCCGCTCACCACATAAACACGTTTGTCGTTTGCATCAGTGCCTTTTAATATGGCTACAGCATTGCCTAAAAGTGTAGGCTGATCTACTCTTTTGCCATCAGGTTTAAATG
>NZ_JBFTQI010000786.1:0-2653 GCF_056398925.1 Pedobacter sp. 01T416_2 | reverse complement strand
GTTTGACGGTTTTGCGCAGAGTTTCGTCTTCCTGGCGCATTTTGTCATTCTGAACGCAGTGAAGAATCTCCAAGACATAGAATGTGTTGTAAAATAAAAGCATCGAAAAAAAAGCAGAGGTATTTTAGCGGCAGAGCTAAAATGTAAGAGATTCTTCGTACCTCAGAATGACAGCATAAAAAAACACAGATTAATCATCAGAAAAAATCTGTGCTAATCTGTGTCTATCTATGGTAAAGCTATTTAAGAAAGCTCAAACTTATAACCTACCCCTTTTACGGTTGATACATAAGTTTCGCCTAATTTTTCCCTTAGTTTGCGGATGTGAACATCAATGGTTCTATTGGTTACTACTACCGAATCCTCCCAGATATTTTTAAGGATCGATTCGCGGGTATAAACTTTTCCTGGTTTTGATGCCAACAAGTATAAAAGTTCAAATTCTTTTTTTGCCAATACCACTTTATTACCGCCTTGAAAAACCAAATAGGCTTCACGATCGATTACTAAATCGCCAATTTCCAATTTGTTTTCAGATATTTCTTCTGTTCCTGTATTTCGTCTTAAAATTGCATTAATTCGGCTAACTAAAGCACGTGGTTTAATTGGTTTTGCGATATAATCATCAGCACCCACATTAAAACCTGCTATTTCTGAATACTCTTCACTTCTGGCGGTTAAGAAAACCATAAATGTATTCTTGAATTCGGGTATTGCACGCATTAAACGGCAAGCCTCAATTCCATCCATTTTAGGCATCATAATATCCAGAATAATCAAATCCGGATGCACCTTTTTCGCAACAGTAATTCCTTCTTGGCCATTGGTAGCTGTGAAAACCTGATAACCCTCTTTTTTAAGGTTATATTCAATAAGCTCCAGAATATCTGGTTCATCATCAACAATTAATATTTTCTGACCTGCGTTGTTCATAGTTAAATATTTGTTACGAAAGTAGTGTCTATGATGCAATATTTAGTTAAGCCTAAGTTAAGAAATTGTTAATTACTTAAATTAGTTTAACATGGATTTTGTTTTAAAGTAACGTTTTAGCTAAAAACGTTTCTAATTCGTCGCCACGCAGGTTTTTAGCAATTATTTTCCCAGAGGGATCAACTAAGTAAGAAGTTGGGATAGCCTGTACCTGGTATTTTTTTACGGTTGCTCCGTTAAAATCTTTTAATTCGGAAACGTGCGCCCAGGTTAATCCATCTGCTTTCACCGCACCTAACCATGCAGCCTTGTCGGTGTCTAACGAAATGCCGATGATATCAAAGTTCTTATTTTTATATTTATTGTAAACCTTAACCACGTTCGGATTTTCCTGACGGCAAGGCTGGCACCATGATGCCCAAAAATCAATCAGTACGTATTTTCCCTTATAGTCTGATAAACTTACAGGTTTGTCGTCAGCTGTATTAATGGTGAATGCCGGAGCAACCTGCCCTACCTGAACTGCTTTTAAAAGTGCCATCTGTTTTACAAAAGTATCAACTGTGGCATTGCCTTTAATTTCTTCTTTCACTTCATCCGCAAATTGTACCAGTTCTGCTTCAAATTCCTGCGGACTCAAAGTATTCATGGCATAGAAACTGGCAAGCGTACCTTTATTGTCTTTAGCAAATTTTATGATCTGCGTATTTAATTGATTGATATACGATTCGTACTGAGGTTTCATTGCTTCTAGCACAGCTGCCCTGTTTTGAGGTTGTGTTGCTACTTTTGCCTCGAAATCGGCCTGTAGTTTTTCTACCTGTTTGGCAAAGTTGTTTCTAATCGTATTTAGTTCTGATAATTTTTCTACCTCATTTGCCCCCGAAATTTTATATGCCATTGTTTTGTCGGCTAAATCAGCTTCTAATTTAATGTCGTCGCCATTTTTTGCAATTAACATAAACTCATGATTACCTACAGATACCCTAAAGAAATCAACCGATGGGGTTTTGCGGATGAATTTAAATTCACCTTTTTCTGATAGATTGGTAGAATCGATTGCAACCATATTGCTATTTTGCATCCCATATAAAAATACTTTCTTCTCCGTGCCTGGGTTTTGAAAAGTTCCGTCAATCGTAAAGCTATCTTTGGGTTTACATGCAGTGAAGGCAATCGCGATCAGCATAATCAGGCTTAATTGTTTTAATCTCATTATTTCAGTTTTTCAAGTATTAATTCATTTAATTTTTTAGCATCAGCTTTTCCTTTGGCTAATTTCATTACATCACCAACAAACAAACCTAAAACGCCCTTTTTGCCTTTCTTGTACGCTTCTACCTGTTGTGGGTATTTATTTAACACTTCATCAATAAAACTACTTAATTCGTCTCCGTTTTCAGAGATCAGTAAGTTTAATGACTGTGCCAAATCGGTAACTTTTGCATTTTCTTCCAGCTCAACAGCTGGTAATAATTGTTGAATGGCAATTTGCTGTGTGATTTTTTTATCATCAACCAGATTGATAGCTTCTGCCAGTTGTGCTGGATTGACTTTGAAATCAGAGATCGTAATCCCTTTTTCATTTAAAACAGCTCTAATCGGACCAATTAACCAATTAATTAAGCTTTTTTTATTGTGAACGACTGATTGTGCCTGGTTAAAGTAGTTTAACAGGTCTAAATCTTCGGCAAAAAGAGCCGCATCAGCTGCATCAGCT
>NZ_JBFTQI010000785.1:0-2653 GCF_056398925.1 Pedobacter sp. 01T416_2 | reverse complement strand
GTAAAAGCAGCAGCCGAAAAAACAAGCATTGTGGCATCGGTACCCCAAGAAAACAAAGATTATACGAACATTATCTTTTTTGCAGTTGTAGCCTTAATACTGATTACCATTTTATACTTTTCGATCAAATATGCCAGCGGCAATAAATTTTTGATCGGTTTTTCGGTAATCGTAATTCTGGTAACCGGGTATTTCTGCTACATTACTTTTATACAGGCAAAAGTGATAACAGGTACTTTTGCAAGCAACGAAGATATACAGTATAAAACCTTCAATTTTAAATCGAAAGATTCGGTAACCGTTACCGATGCCTATACTGATTCTATTTTCACCTCGAAATACGTTATTGAGGGGGATATGATCAAACTTTACGATCAGCAGAACACCATAATGCTATTAATCAGAGATGATCAAACATTAATTGGCGAAGGTTTTACAAGAGGAACTTTTACGAAGAAATAGAATTTCCAAAATCATATCAAACGTTCCTACGGAACGAAAAAAATATTTTTTTTCTACCCATGAATCGTCCCTACGGGACGCTTGGTCTTTAACAAACAACCATACGCCGCCTAATTGGGCGATTTGCAAATTGAAGCCGAACCGGCAACTTTACATGCCGTCCCATCGGGACGCTTGCCAGGTAGCAAATAACCGATGTTATTTGTGTTTCGTTCCGTAGGAACATTTGGTAGGTATTTGTGCACAACCCTTGTTTTTAAACCTGATAGAGCGGAATAGCCCGCAGCGTAGTGAGGACTATAAGCGATAGCAGGGCTGCTGCTCCCGAAGAAATACGGAGCGCTCATTTTCAAATAATTGGCATAACTAAGCGATTAAACTCTAAAATAAAACAGCTACATTTTGGAAAAACATGTGGTAAACTGAAATAACCACCCCGCCTTTCAGGCACCCCTCCAAGGGAGGGGAATTATAAAGAGCTAAAAATCAGCAAGATTTATTAAAAAAATCTTTTCTATTAATTAAAATATTTTTACCTTTGCAGTCCCTAAATAGGGAAAAAAGGAGATAATTAATTAATGGCTAAAAAACAAGTAGCAGAAAAAGAATTAGCAGCTAAAACAGCTGAACTTCAGGGAGAAGGCGGACGCCTAACTGAAAAAGAAACTATTGAATCAGAAGCTGATTCAGTTTCGATCGAATCGATCAAATCATCATTGGCTACACCATCGGAAGATTTCGATTGGGATGCAGATGAAAAAGTTTTCGGTAATTACAATGATGCAGACCGTAAAAAGTTTGAAGATATGTATGCTGGAACATTCAATCAGATCACTAAAGGTGAAATCATCAGCGGTATCGTTGTTTCAATCAACAACAAAGATGTAGTATTAAACGTAGGTTTCAAATCAGACGGTTTAGTTTCTACTTCTGAATTCCGTGATACACCAGATCTTAAAATCGGCGATTCAGTTGACGTTTTCGTTGAAGCACCAGAAGATGCTAACGGTCAATTGATCCTTTCTCGCAAAAGAGCAAAAACCCAAAGATCATGGGAAGCAATTAACGAGGCTCTTGAAAATGATAGAATCATCAACGGTTTCGTTAAGAGCCGTACTAAAGGTGGTTTAATTGTTGATATCATGGGCGTTGAGGCTTTCTTACCAGGATCTCAAATTGATATTAAACCTATCCGCGATTACGATGTATACGTGGGTAAAACAATGGAATTCAAAGTTGTTAAAATTAACCATGAGTTTAAAAACRTAGTCGTTTCTCATAAAGTGTTAATTGAAGATGATTTAGAAAGCCAAAAAGTAGAGATCGTTTCTAAATTAGAAAAAGGTCAGGTATTGGAAGGTACTGTTAAAAACATTACTGATTTCGGTGTGTTCATCGATTTAGGTGGTGTTGATGGTTTACTTCACATTACTGATATTTCTTGGGGCCGCATAGAGCATCCAAAAGAAGTATTATCATTAGATGAAAAAATCAACGTGGTTGTTTTAGATTTCGATGATGAGAAAAAACGTATCGCTTTAGGCTTGAAACAATTAACTCCACACCCTTGGGAGAACTTAAGCACCGACATCCAAGTTGGTTCTAAAGTAAAAGGAAAAATCGTAACTGTTGCAGATTACGGTGCTTTCTTAGAAATCATCCCAGGTGTTGAAGGTTTAATCCACGTTTCTGAAATGAGCTGGTCACAAAACTTAAGAAATCCACAAGAATTCTTAAAAGTTGGTGATGAGATCGAAGCTGAAGTTTTAACTTTAGACAGAGACGAGCGCAAAATGAGCTTAGGTATTAAACAATTATCTAACGATCCATGGCAAGAAGTTGCTGCTAAATTCCCAGTTGGAAGCAAGCACCAAGCAACTGTTAAAAACATGACTAACTTCGGTGTTTTTGTTGAAATCGAAGAAGGTATTGATGGTTTAATCCACATCTCTGATTTATCTTGGTCTAAAAAAGTAAACCACCCTAATGAATTCACTAAAGTTGGTGATGTATTAGACGTTGTTGTTTTAGAACTTGATGTTGATAACCGTAAATTAAGTTTAGGTCACAAACAATTGGAAGAAAACCCTTGGGATACTTTCGAAACGATCTTCACTTTAGACTCGGTTCACCAAGGTACAGTTGTTAAAGTAACTGATAAAGGTGCTGTTATTGCTTTACCATATGGTGT
>NZ_JBFTQI010000784.1:0-2658 GCF_056398925.1 Pedobacter sp. 01T416_2 | reverse complement strand
TACCTATTGTTATGCCCGCAACTCACATCAATATTGGGGCTACAGCGCAGGAATAGAGTTTGAGCGGAAAATAATTGTTAAAAAAGAGGCGCCTGCACTATTTAAAAAATTCTTAGAGAAAAAAGGCTGGGATGCCACCACCATTTCCCTTTCTGGCAATACCGATTGCTACCAACCTGCAGAAAGAAAATTTAAACTCACCAGGCAGTTGCTCGAAATAGCATTGGCCTATAAGCAGCCCATTGGTATGATTACCAAAAATTCGCTTATTCTTCGCGATCGGGATATTCTACAAGAAATGGCGAAGTTGAATCTCTGCATGGTTTATGTTTCGATTAATAGCTTAAACGAAGATTTACGGCAGGTAATGGAACCCCGAACGACAACTGCCAAACAACGGTTAAAGGTGGTAGAGGAATTGAGTAAAGATGGAATTCCTATGGGTGTTATGGTTGCCCCTCTTGTTCCTGGTTTAAGCGACCATGAAATTCCTAAAATTCTAAAAGCTGTAGCCAATGCCGGTGCGCTAAAGGCAGGCTATACCGTTGTACGACTAAATGGAGCTATTGGGCAGATATTTGAAGATTGGCTGCGCAAAAACTTTCCTGATCGTTTTGATAAAGTTTGGCACATGATTCAGAGTTGCCATGGTGGGAATGTTAACGATAGCAGATTTGGCGACCGGATGCGTGGAGATGGTAATATTTCGCAAATGATCAGGGATAATTTTAGACTCCACTGTCGCTTAAATGGCTTAAATGTAAAGGATATAATTTTAGACCACTCTTTATTCAAGATTCCGAGTAATCAGGCAAGTCTGTTTTAAAAAATTTTGAGGAGAAAGCCCCTCAGCGCTCAGGGCCGTGGTTTTATCATCACGGCCATCTCAAAGTTTTTTTCACGATTTGTAATCGCGACGCTTTGAACCGTAGATTTGTAATCCACGTTGATAAAACTTAGTTTTAACGCCATGAACATTGCATTAGTAACTTATCTGGATAAAGGAGCTTATGATAGCGCCACTGTTGAAAACGAAGATGATAAACTCCTAAATTTCCTGAAAGAAAAAGGACTCAATATTGAAAAAGTAATCTGGAACGATGAGCACATTAAATGGGAAGATTATTCGCTTGCCATTTTAAAATCGCCATGGGATTATTTTGACCTGATTGAAGACTTTTACAGCTGGCTTAATCATTTGGAAGCAAAAAATATAAAATTGCTTAACCCCATTGAGGTAGTGAGGTGGAATGCAAACAAACAATATCTGCAGGAGATTGAAGCTGCCGGATTAAAAATTACACCTAGTTTTTTCATTCAAAATAAAGAAAGTGTAAATCTTGAGCATTTCTTTGAGAAATTTAACACCAATAAGTTAATTGTAAAACCCTGTGTGAGTGGTGGTGCAAAAAATACATTTAAGGTAACTGCAGATAATGTGAACGAGGTTAACCAAAAATTAAATCWCCTTATTCAGGATGAAGATTTTATCATTCAGCCTTTTCTACCAGAGATTCTGGAAAGTGGTGAATGGTCTTTCATTTTCTTTAATGGAGCGTATAGCCATTCGTTAATCAAACAGGCCAAACCTGGCGATTTTAGGGTACAGCCAGCGCATGGTGGCTCTGTGCATCCGCAAAAACCGAGTGAAGAACTGATTGCTATAGCACAACAATATGTAACATTATTTGCTAAAGATTGCCTTTACGCACGGATTGATGGTACTTTCGCTAATGGAGATTTTTTGTTGATGGAACTGGAATTGATAGAGCCTTTTCTGTTTTTGAACACCGAACCCGAAAATTATGAACGGTATTACAAGGCTTTAGCAGATTTGATGTAAAGTTTAGCATCTTCGTCATTCTCGCGCATGCGGGAATCTTAAAACCTGAGTTCGATTATTAAATTGTAAAAATAACTATCAGACAAGGTTTATTCCTAATCTTATCGTCATGCTGAACTTGTTTCAGCATCTTTTTTGGCAGGAAAGACCCTGAAATAAATTCAGGGTGACGACCGACTTAACTCAAAACTAGGTTTAGATAATCAAATCAGTATTTAATTATCGAACTCAGGTTTAAAGCGCATTAAGATTCCCACCTGCGTGGGAATGACGCCTGGATTTTAGAATCTGTTACTGGTAAACGAAGTCGAGATGTCGATCGCTATGGTTTTCTTTTATTTAGCTGCAAAGACCTGAACCCAGTAATTATCCGTTTTAGCTGCTCCCATTTCTTTGAAAGCGGCATTCATGATATTTTTACAATGATCTTCACTTTTTATCCAATCGTTAAAAACCTGCGCCTCCGTGGTTTGGCCAACAGCAATATTTTCACCAATGGTTGTCCAATTGTAGCCAGTAGCTTTGACCCGAGCGCCGACGTTATCACCATTGGCTGATGTATGTGTTAAGGTTTTTATAGAGGCCATGTACTTACTGTGACCAATAGCAGCAGTGCTTAAATTTACGCTCCAGGTTAGTGCTCCAACAGGAGGCATAACAGTTGTTCCGCAATTGCAACCGGCTAAACGGGTGTCGTTTACTAATTTTAACAAGGCATCGTTATTGATATTAGTTGTACTAGAAAGTACCGGAGGATTGTTTGTTCCTGCCGGATCATCAGTTCCTTTTTTACAGGACAAAGTACAACATAACGC
>NZ_JBFTQI010000783.1:0-2666 GCF_056398925.1 Pedobacter sp. 01T416_2 | reverse complement strand
CTTTGTCAGTCATAATTGATTTCTCTTCTTTGGTCCCAACTCTTGACCAACCATCAATATCCCCATTGAAACGCTTATATATTCCTATTTTATCTATTGTAATCATGGCTTAAAGACATTATGAAAGATTAAATTATTTTTCCCATTCAATAATGGATACTCAACAGTTCGCCAAACACTATTTAATCGTACTCCTGTAGATGCATTTTGGAATACGTGGACTGAACCTGTTGCTCCTTTTGCATAAGCCGAAGATAACCGTTGCCACATTGGCCCTGCTTTTTCCCAAGGCATACCTTGTGTTAACTTTGTCAAATTCTGCCCTGCTCTTGTCATTTCCAATGTAGTCATTCCATTTACCTTAGCATAGTTCGCGGCTGCATTCATTGCATCTTCACCACCTGACCAAAACACTCGTCCTCCTCCTGTAGCGGCCTTAGGAGCTGATACCGATGCCCCATGGTATGCACCAACCATCCAATCACCTCGAATTTCAGTACGAGCATCAGCAATCATCTGATTATTGTATGCGCCTATTCCATCCCTATCTAGAACATCCAATGCATTTGCCTGACGACTATATGCTCCTCCTGATAAAACATCATAAAAAAACTTAGCTAAAGCTCCTGTCTGGTCTTTGGGAACGATACTGGTCAATCCACTAGTGGATGAGGTAACTTCCTCCCCCGTCTCACTGTTAGTAGCTGTTCCGTTTGCGTTTAAATTCACAATCCCACCATCACTTGATTTTACAGCACCTGCTTCTCCAACATGCCTGTATCCATCCTGTTCCCCAGTACCATCGAACCATTTAACGGTTCCCGTTACATTTGATTGRTACCAATCCCATCTCCCRTCYGGGTCTATTCTRTTRATAGGATTATTGCTAACAAAATGATACGGCGTCATTTCAGCTCTCCCATCCGCCAACGGATCCACCACATTCCATCTGCCAATCACCGGATCATAGAACCTAGCCCCGTAATCATATTGTCCCAGTTCTTCCTGCAACTCCTTGCCATTGTAAAGATATTTATTTGTTCCGCCACTTGCAACCTTCCTTAAACCAAAAGCATAATAATCATCCCGCTGGATCGGTTCCACCAATCCCGATACCGGGTTCTTCTTAAAACTCGTCCGCACATTGCCCAGGTGGTCAGCCTGGTTGTACTCATAACTGTAAACACCGCTACTGTTCCGCGCGATCCCCTCTTCGGTCTGGATGAAATCAATAGATCCATCAGATTTGTAAACAATTCCCTCAACGTAATCTGTTGTGCCCGTGCTGGCACTTACYTTTTTAAGTTTCCTTCCTCCCGCGTCGTAGGTATAGGTCACATTCTGGTTCCCGCTCACCTGTACCGGAAGGTTCAGGTAATTGTAGCTGATCGTGTTTCCATTAGGCCCATCAACAACCTGATTCCCGTTTTCATTATAGGTGTAACTGCCATTGGTAAAACCACTGATCGTTTTTAACTGGTTGCCTTTATACTGATCGATATGGTAATCATTGGTCGCGAAGTTATCCCTGTTCAGGGCTTTGATATTCCCCATCACATCATAGCTGATGCTCTCTCCCAAGCTGTTTCCGGCACTGGACACCGTCAAACGGTTCAGCCTGTCATAAGTGTAGTTAAAGGTAAAGCCAGTATGCTGCGCAAAATTCACATCATCGGTACTATGCTGGTCCTTACTGATCAGCTGCCCGATCTCATTGTAGGTTAAACTTGATAACGTCACCTGTGTCCCACCATTGATACTGGATTTCGTCCTCTTCTTCCTGCCCACATGGTCGTAGGCATAACTATTGGCAATGGTCGTGGTCGCCCCGTTTCCTACATGAACACGCGTACTGTTCTTTAAACTCCCATCAAAGTTCCACTCATTATCCACCACATCACTACCACCAAGGTGGTTCACGCTTTTCGACTGGATTACCCGTCCATCCCTATCATAGTAGTTTACGCTCAGCAGCATCGTTCCTGTCCCCAATATCGTTGTCCGGGTACCGGTCAGCAGCGTTTTGGTATGGTCATTTCCTACCTGTGGCGAAACCGGTGGACCAAAAGTATTCCCTTGAAAATTGTAATCGTCGTAATAATTGATTGTAAGGTAGGTGCTGACTCCAACGTTCGGATAAGCATTGTTCGTATATCCTGTACCTACAGCTGACCCGATATCCCGGCCTTCAAATAATGGGTAACTCTGAGCATTCAGATTCGTCTGGAATATAGCCCTTTGGGCGTCATCCAGGTAAATACCCGTCATGATCACTCTTCCCAATGCATCATACTTGGTAAAAACCCATTCATAGGTCGAACGCTGCTTTGCATCCTGGGTAAATATCACCTGGTCGAGTTTGTTGTACACCAGATACTCCCAGCCCTTGCCAGGGATCTTTTTCTCCGTTACCCGGTTCCGTCCATCATAATGATAACCATAGATAAAATCCCTGAATACACCATCAGTTTCTGTAAAACTACTGATGGTACCGGCCGACCGCTCTGTATTTTCGTTGACCGCCGGAGGCAGCACATAACGCAGGTTTCCAAGGTCATCATAAACATAATAAGTAGAAAGGCTTTTAATATCCGTTTCCCAGACCCGTTTAAGCACCACATGCCCTTCCATATCCTTGAATTCTTCGGTTATACCTGCTTTTGGAT
>NZ_JBFTQI010000782.1:0-4315 GCF_056398925.1 Pedobacter sp. 01T416_2 | reverse complement strand
ATTTAATGGGAGAGAACATCCAAATTATAACCGAATATCCTTTTGGGCTATTGTTTTATGGAAAAACCTGGAACGATGTAGTGCAACACAATTTTGTTTATAAAAAAGGGCCTATCGTAATTACATCCCATAATGCCTATTTAATGTTTATTACTTATTTGGGGCCTTTGCTGGGCTTTATTTTACTCATTTTATTATATCGAAAAGTAGGGAAGATCATTTTTTATGCTTTTCTGCACATCAAAGATAAGAAAAATGCGCTTCTGGTCTGTTTGAGCTGTTCTTTTTTGGCAATATCCATCAACTCATTTTTTCATAACGAATGGCTTTTGGCAACGAGCGGACCAACATTGTTCCTATACTTTGCCATTCTACAACTCTCCAAAATCAAAATGGTAGACCCCATTTTGGTTGAATACAATTAACACAAATAAATTGACGAATATGAATATCCCATTCTCTCCGCCCTTTATCGATCAATCTGTTGTTGATCAGGTATTGGAAACACTTAACGATAAATGGATTACTACAGGGCCAAAAGTAAAAGCCCTTGAATGTGAAATTAAAGCGATGACTGGAACTGATGAGGTGATCTGTGTAAATTCCTGGACATCGGGTGCTATTTTAATGTTAAAGTGGTTTGGTGTTAAAGCTGGCGACGAAGTAATTGTACCGGCATATACCTATAGTGCCACAGCATTAGCGGTGCTTCATTGCGGCGCAACTCCGGTTATGGTTGATGTGCTTGATGATTTTAATATCGATCCTGAAAAGGTTAAGGCTGCAATTACTACAAAAACCAAAGCTATAATTGCAGTAGATATTGCCGGCTGGCCGTGTGATTATGCTGCGCTAAAAGAATTGATTAATCATGTTGATGTTAAGAAAAAATTTAAATGTCAGTCAGATAAACAATTCTTACTTAAAAGAATATTGCTGATTTCGGACGCTGCACATTCAATAGGCAGTTTATATTACGATAAACCAGCGGCACAGCTGTGCGATGTAACGATATTTTCGTTTCATGCCGTTAAAAATATTACCACAGCCGAAGGAGGCGCGATCTGCTTAAACCTGCCAGCTGCATTTGATCCTCAGGAAGAATACAACTACTTAAAAATGTACACACTTAATGGTCAGAACAAAGATGCGCTTTCTAAATCAAGAGGTGCTGGCTGGAGGTACGACATCCTGTTTCAGGGACTAAAGATCAATATGCCTGATATCTGCGCTGCAATTGGTTTAGCACAGATCAGGAAATATAATCCAGATCTTTTACCTAAGCGTAAGAAAATTGCGCAGCATTACTGCGATGGCTTTCAGCACGAAGATTGGTTTATTGCCCCACCTTTAGTGAGTACGCAACGCGAATCCTGTTACCATCTTTTCCCCTTGAGGGTTAAAGGTTTAACCGAGATACAGCGAGATCAGATCATTGATGACCTGGCATCTTTGGGGATTGCGAGCAATGTGCATTTTATCCCGATGCCAATGCTTACGCTCTTTAAAAACCTGGGTTATAAAATTGAAGATTATCCAATGGCCTATCAGAATTATGCTTGTGAGATCTCTCTACCCATTTATCCACAATTAACAGATACAGAAGTAGAATTTATCATCACTTCCGTAATCAGCTGTGTGCATATTCAATTAAATAGCCATTCAGAAATTGAAGAAAGTGGCTTTTCAGGGCATAAACAAATGGCAGTAGCATCATGAAAATAAATAAAAAAAGAATATTCGATGTGGTTTTTGCAATGCTGTGTTTAGTGTTGTTCAGTCCGCTTTTAATCTTGATTGCCATCCTAATCAAGCTAGACTCGAAAGGTCCTGTTATTTTTAAACAGATCAGGGTTGGACGGAATATGAAAGATTTTCATTTGGCAAAGTTTCGAACCATGTATGTAATACAGGGTAACAATAGCTTACTCACCATCGGGAACAGGGATAACCGCATTACAAGGATAGGCTACTGGTTACGGAAATACAAGTTAGATGAATTGCCCCAGCTATTGAATGTTTTAAAAGGGCAGATGAGTTTTGTTGGACCAAGACCGGAAGTTAGAAAATACGTGAATCTTTACAATGAAGAACAACGTTACGTTTTATCCGTTAAACCGGGTATTACTGATTGGGCATCGGTTGAGTTCTGCAATGAAAATGAGCTGCTAAAACATGCCGAAGATCCTGAAACTTATTACATCGAAAGGATTATCCCCGCAAAAATTAAACAGAACATGAGGTATATCAATCACAATGATATCCTAACCGATTTTAAAATTATTTGGTTAACGATTAATAGGATTGTCATCAACTAAAATGATATGTACGCTCCACAAAAAACTATTAAAGAAGAAGTTAAGCTTAAAAAGAAAGTTTTCTTTGTACTCAGCTCATTAACTTCGGGCGGCTCAGAACGGGTGTTCTGGAATTTGGCCCAAGGATTTAACAAAGATAAGTTTGACGTGACCATTGTGATTTTAGATTCGACCGTGAATTGTTTCTCGATGGATCTGGAAGGTGTCCGTTTTATCGATTTAAAAACCAAAAAAGCATCTAAATCTTTTTTTGCGCTTTATAACTTACTAAAAAAAGAAGATTGCTAGGGCGTCTAATATTCCGCACGAACAAAGATTGTTTGAAGGATTTAAGTCGAGGTTTTACGAGCTTTTTGCCAGCGCAAGTTATCGGGGCTACAAACAGATCGTTTGCCAATCAGAAGAAATGAAACAATCATTGATTGATACTTATAATGTCAATCAGGAGCTGATCAGGGTTATTGCCAATCCAGTATTGAAAACTAATAAGTTAAAGGAGGCTAAAACACCTGATAAAATTTATAAATTATTAGTTGTGGCCCGTTTTGCACTGGAAAAAGGCTTAGAACGGCTGGTTGATATTATGGCGCATTTGCCCGAAAATTATCATCTCGATTTCGTGGGAACAGGAGCACTAAAAGATCAGATTAACACTAAAATTAAGGACCTGCAGCTCGATCACAGACTTAAAATTTTAGGAGAGATTAAAAACATCCACGAGGTAATGGTTCAGCACGATTTAATGGTGTTGAGCTCTTATACAGAAGGTTTCCCGAATGTGGTTTTAGAAGCGCTTACCGTAGGCCTACCAGTAGTAACCTTTAGAGTGAGTGGCATTCCTGGATTAATTATCGATGGCTTTAACGGTTTTGTTTTAGAACAGGATGATCTGGCAGGCTTTAGGCGGCGAATTATCCAGGCCTGCACTCAAGGCCAATGGAACCCGGCTGAGATTAGGAGAAATGTATATCAGAAATGTGCGCTTGATAAAATCAGCGCTCAATATGAAGAATTAATTAGTTAACAATCTAAAATATTATCACTATGTGTGGAATATACGGCACAACCATACCTTACTCAAACGGAACTATCCGTGAGAAAATGGCAAGAATCAGTTTTCGAGGTCCGGATTATACAGGGGTTCAACGTTACGATCAGGTTATTTTTGCACACAATAGATTGGCCATTATCGATCTTGATGCCCGCTCCAATCAACCCTTTTCATATATGCACCTCCATATTGTTTTTAACGGAGAAATATACAATTACAAAGACATTAGAAAAGACCTGGAACGGAAAAACTATCAGTTTAACACCAGTTCAGATACCGAAGTAATATGCGCAGCTTATTTAGAATATGGAGCCGATTGCTTAACCCGTTTTAACGGAATGTTTGCTTTTGTGATTTATGATACCCATAAAAACGAGCTGTTTGGTGCCAGAGATCGCTTTGGCAAAAAACCTTTTTATTATGCACACGATCACTCGTCGTTCGAATTTGCAAGTCAACCCTCACAAATCAATATAGACAGGAATCTAAGTGTTAACGAAGAAGCYATTAATCAATATTTAATCTGGGGTTATGTGCCAGAGCCTCAGTCTATTTATGCAGAGGTGAAACAGTTACCTGCAGCCAACTATTTTAAATACGACCTTAAATCTCATAAGCTTAAAATTACAGAATACTGGACTTTAGATTATGGCTGGAAGAATAAATTTGATGGAAGTTATGAAGAAGCTAAAGAAGCTTTAGCGCTTATTTTGGCCGATGCGGTTAAAATCAGGATGAATGCTGATGTACCATTGGGTGTGTTTTTATCTGGCGGTATAGATTCATCGTTAATTGCAGCTATGGCCACAAAAGAAATCGACCACGTTAAAACATTTTCTATAAAATTTAATGAAAAAGGTTTCGATGAAAGTGCTTATGCCAATCAGGTTGCGAAACACTTAGGTACCGACCATTATACCATTGAATGTAATTACAATGATGGCAT
>NZ_JBFTQI010000781.1:0-2691 GCF_056398925.1 Pedobacter sp. 01T416_2 | reverse complement strand
CTCTTTTGCCATTAAAGAATCAATATAATCTGATACCCTTTTTTTTAGCCCGGTAGGTAAGTCTGCTAATTTTGTATATAATTGAATGTCAGTCATAATATCAAATATAAAAAAGATTTGTGACTATTCAGGTTTCAGAAAATCGATATTCCTTTTTAGTCCGGAGAATTTAGTGCGCTTAACTGCCGATCCTTTAAAGACCTTTTTAAAAACATCATCTGTAATTTCAGTCAGATCTTTTGCGTTCAAATCCAKTAAGCCGTTCTCAGGCTTAAAAGCTTCTTCATTGTGTGCTTTAGAGAAACGATTCCATGGGCAAACATCCTGACAGATATCACAACCGAACATCCAGTTGCTCATTTTATCTTTAAACTCATTGGGAATTTCATTTTTCAGCTCAATGGTGAGGTAGGAGATACATTTGGTTCCATCTACAACCTGAGGTGCAATAATGGCATCAGTTGGGCAGGCATCTAAACATCTTGTGCAGCTTCCGCAATAATCAGCTTGATATGGGTGATCGTAATCTAGCTCCAGATCAACAATCAACTCTGCAAGAAAAAAAAAGGAACCATCAGTTTTACTGATCAGGTTAGAATTTTTACCAATCCAGCCAATACCCGATTTTTTCGCCCAGGCACGATCTAAAACCGGAGCAGAATCTACAAATGCCCTTCCCGAAACCTCACCAATGTTTTCTTCAATAAAATGAGTTAATTCCTTTAATTTATCTTTTATTACTGTATGGTAATCTTGTCCGTACGCATATTTGGAAATTTTTGGCGCATCAGGATCTGATTGTTTTTCTTCTGTATAATAGTTTAAGGATAAGGAAATTACTGATTTTGCGTCCTCAACTAAAAGTCTGGGGTCGAGGCGTTTATCGAAATAATTTTCCATATATTTCATTTCACCATGGCGGTTTTGATTCAGCCATTTTTCTAACCTTGGTGCCTCTTCTTCAAGAAATTCAGCTTTTGAAATGCCACAGGCCATAAAACCCAAACGCAGGGCTTCATCTTTGATGAGTTGGCTATATTTTGCAGAATTGTTGTACACCGATCTGCAAAGATAAGGCTTAGGATTTAAAACATTTTCATTAATCACTTGTTCTAAATACAGAAACTAAATTAATTAATTATGGTTCATCCTGATTGAAATTACACTAGGAAAGGACGAACTTTTAGAGTATTAGCTATGGAAAATATAGATCCACAACATACGGAATCAGGAGCAGCTCCTAAACCGATCGAAAAAGATTACGAAAGTCATAAAGAAAACCCGGGGCCGGCAAAACCTGCCGTTACTGAGAAAGATGAAAACGGTGGCGGTCAAGCCTTAAAATGGGTTTTACCGATAGCCATTATCATTGGTTTGATTATATGGTTTGTGATGAGAAAATAATTAGCTTTAGATTAAAATGAAAATGCCGGTAAATTAATTTGACCGGCATTTTTTATGTGTTTTTATTTTAATAGTTTAACCTGATAAAGGTCTTTCCGCCTGTCTTTTAGCACTTTTACTGTTCCATAGTGGTGCAGTTCGTCTAGTAAATGCAGGTCAACATCTACCACTAAAACCATCTCCGTATTTGGCGTAGCTTCTGCTTTTATGGCATTGGTAGGGAAAGCGAAATCAGAAGGTGTAAAAACTGCCGATTGCGCGAACTGGATGTCCATGTTGTTTACCTTCGGTAAATTGCCCACGCAGCCTGCAATGGCCACATAACATTCGTTTTCTATAGCTCTTGCTTGTGCGCAATGGCGAACACGTGTATAACCATTCTGTGTATCCGTTAAGAATGGTACAAATAAAATCTGCATGCCCTGATCGGCATAAATGCGGCTTAATTCAGGGAATTCTACATCGTAACAGATCAAAATGCCCACTTTACCACAATCGGTATCAAATACCTGTACTTTATCGCCACCGATCATACCATAATATTTTTGCTCATTCGGTGTAATGTGGATTTTTCTATACTCGTCTATTTTACCGGTACGGTGACAAAGGTAAGTGGCATTATAAAGTTTGCCATCCTCAATAAGTGGCATACTGCCTGTAATGATGTTAGTATTGTAGCTCAAGGAATACTCATGCATTTTTTGTACAATCTCTTCTGTTTTTTCGGCGAGTTTGCGCATGGCCTCAATCTCTGGCAAATGATTATAAGGTTGCAGTAAGGGCGTGTTGAATAGCTCAGGGAACATCACGAAATCTGATTTGTAACCACTTAGCGCATCAACAAAAAACTCTACTTGCTCATAAAATGCATCCATATTGGGGAATAAACGCATTTCCCATTGCACCAAACCCAAACGGATGGTCATTGCCGAACGGGCTGAAGCATCAATACCTTGATAATAAATGTTATTCCACTCAATTAAGGTAGCATACTCTTTTGATTCTTTATCACCAGGTAAATAGTTTTTCAATACTTTTCTTACGTGAAAATCATTAGAGATCTGGAAAGTCAATGTAGGATCGTAAATTTCTTTTGCTTTTACCTTGTCTATATACTGCCTTGGGCTAAGCTGTTCTGCATATTGGTGATAACCCGGAATTCTGCCACCGGCAATAATGCTTTTTAGATTTAGGCTTTCGCAGAGTTCTTTACGTGCCTCATATAACCTTCTTCCCAAGCGCAAACCACGGAAGTCAGGGTGCACGAAAATTTCGATTCCATAGAGG
>NZ_JBFTQI010000780.1:0-2692 GCF_056398925.1 Pedobacter sp. 01T416_2 | reverse complement strand
CCGCAAAACGGATCGCTTCTTCTGCTTTAGCGTTTCCGGTAAAATAGGCAAATAAATACGCTGTTTTTTCTTTGGGTACCTTAGCTGTTTTTTTGCTTTGTGCCTCTACCAGATTTATTGATAACAAGAACAAAACAACAAGTAGAGAAAAGTTATATTTTATAATGGAATGTTTCATTTTAAGGTTAATTCATTATTTATTTTCTGGTTTCCAATCTAGGGTCTGCACTATTGTGAGTGGCTGGTTAGCCTTTCCTTCTCCATCTACCTGGGTAACATGCTGCAGAAACAGGCTCAAAATCCCTTTGCTTTTCCAAAGTTCGGTATCATAACTGGGTTCCCAATCGCCAAGGCTTTTTTGAGTAAGATCTTCAACCTTCCAATTTCCTGATCCGAGCTCACCATTCAAAGCAATTGAAACCTTATTACCTCGTTCAGCATCCCTAAACAACAATCCCGCAGCATAATATTTTCCATTTGGCCAAACGATAATCTGTGGCCGCGAAATCGGAATCTGTTTGGTACCTCCTCCACTTAAACTAAAAGCCGTTTTTCTAAAGTTAAGGTTGCTTACTTCCCAATGGTCGTCTGTTTTAAAAACCAGGTGATATTGTGGTATGGTTTCGTTCGTATCGCGCCAATAACCTGCAATAAATACCTTGCCTTTGGCATCGGCAAACATCGATGTCTGATTAATCAGCTCGCTTTTTTGCGGGATTTTAAGCGCATATTCTGCATTGGTGGCAGTAATGGGAAGACTATATTTTTCATTGGTAGATTTTAACCAGGTTAAACCTCCATCGGTTGATTTGGCATAACATAAATCATGGTTACTGGCTACATCAGGGCTTTCGCGCCACACCCACGACAAATGGATGGTTCCAACCTGATCTATAGCTACCTGCCAATATGCATTTCGCTGTCCTTCGCCATCGATCATCCCATCCTGTATACGTGTCCATTTTTTGGTCTTCAGACTATAACGGTTTATCATCAGGTTTCCGTTTCCAGAGCCACCATCGCGGTAAAAAAATAAGAGATCGCCGTTTGCCAGCTTATAAAACTCAGGATAACTGACTTTATTTTCCTTTACAGAAAGCATAACTTTTTTATTCCCTAAGGTTAATGAACCTGCTGAAACTGATTTGGCATAATTTAGATTGTTATTATGCTGGCCCCAGGCAATATGAAGGAAACCATCACCATCTACCATAATGCTAATTGATTTATGAGCGTCGGTGGCATCACCTTTATAGGGCGTGGTAACTAATACCCAACGGGTTGAGCCGATTTTGCGTTTGGCCAGTACCACATTTTGTTCTTGATCATAATAAGCAGCATACTGGCTATCTTTAAAGCTGATTAACGAATTTTTACGGAAAATAACAGTATTTACCGAGTTGTTTGCCCAGCCGTTACTGGCAATGGTACTCAGTTGTGTTTCTTGTGCAACACTCATCAGGTTGATACCGATGAATGTGCAGATTAAAAATATACTTTTATTTAGGGATTGATACATTATACGTTTTAGGCTGCTCGGTTTCTTACATTTGGTGAAGCCGAAGTACCGAAATTTTTAAGCTTTACACAGGGGGTTAAATCATACTTTGCAGGGGGCGTTTTAAGATAAACGTATTTAAAAGCCAAAATAGCGTAACTTTTATGTTGTGGCATTAATATTATAGTATTTATGAAAACTTTTCCGGTGTTTCTTTATAAATTCTGACGGTGTTAATTTAAACAGCTTTTGAAACTGTTCTCTAAAGTATTTACTATCATTTATACCTACTCTAAAGGCAGCTTCGTTAATATTTAAATTGGTATTGATCAACAATTCGGCAGCCTTTCTGAGTCTGATAAAACGGATAAAACCATTTATAGACTGACCTGAAGTGGCCTTGATCCTTTTGTAGAGATTAGAATGGCTCATTCCAAGATCAGATGCCAGTGTTTTTACGTTAAAACTGTCTTCCATCAGGTTTTCTTCTATAATGGTAATGCACTTTTGAAGAAAGCCCTTATCCTCCTGAGATACTTTATGGGCATCACTCTTTAAGGTTATTTCATTGTAAAAATAAGACTGAAGGTTGGTCCTGTTTTTAATAATGCTATTAATTTTAGCTGTAAAAAGCTCTTTATCGAAGGGTTTACTGATAAAATCGTAGGCACCAACTTCGATTCCCTTAAGTTTTACCTCCGGACTAGGGTCGCCGGTTAACAGAATTACCGGGATATGGCTCAAGGCAGAATCCTCTTTAATCGCCTTACAGAGTTCGATACCGTTAAGGCCATCCATGTTTACATCAGATATTACGATATCAGGCAAATATTCTTTACAGAGTTTTAGTCCATCTGTACCATTTTCGGCCTTGTAAATTTTGAAATTATCCTGAAAAATATGCTTGATGTAATCAATAATTTCGGGGTTGTCATCAATAACCAAAATCGAATGTAAATCYGAAATGAGCAATTCGAGGTTGCCCACATTCTCGGCATCGTTATTTTCTGCTTCTTCCTCTTGCGCAATGAGCTCATTTACATAGGTTAATTCGTTTTGGAAAACACCGCTTTGCTGCAAGTTTGGCTCCCCAACCGGAATATCGATCAAAAATATGGTACCCATTCCCTGATTGGAACGGAACGAAATTTTCCCTTTATGTAATTCTACAAAGTTTTTGGCCAGGTAAAGACC
>NZ_JBFTQI010000779.1:0-2696 GCF_056398925.1 Pedobacter sp. 01T416_2 | reverse complement strand
GGGGTACAATTGATTACGCTTTTGGCACTTAACGATGATGGCTCAACAGCTTTTGATCATCGAAACGCCGAATTTCTATCTTCTTTGGGGGTGCCCGTTTTTGCCTGTACACCTGATTTATTTCCTGAATTAATGGCTGCGGCATTAAATAAACAGGACATTAATCAATGGGCAGGTGATCATGATATAAAAGTGCATGCGAAGTAGTTAAGTAAAATTTTCTATATAGAACAATCGTCACCTCGACTGCATTGCACTCCGCTCGAAATGACGGAATTTATTGACGTAGATCTTCTTATTTAAACAATTCAAAAAAAATGCCTCCCGATTTCGGAAGGCATTTTTTGTTTCAGTAAGACTTTAGAGGTTTCTCTATCTTAAAACGAATACGTTAGTCCTCCGAAAATATTAAATCCGTTTACCTGATAGTACAAGTACCTGCTGTAGTTTGTATTTAAGATATTGTTTGCTTTAGCAAAAACAGAGAATTTTTTGTTGATGCGGTAATCAGCACCAAGGCCTAAATCTACGTAACCTTTAACCGTTTCAATAAGTTCTATATTGGTATTGGGAATTATGTATTGTGAAGCGGGAACAGGAGCGCCGGTATATACTTTAGCTTTAATATCATCCTGAATTACAACACCAGCGTTAAAGCTTAGTTTTTTATTATAGGTATAAACAAAGTTCGAACTTACTTTTAAACCCGGTTTAAACCAAGAGTAGGTTTCTGAGGCAGGTTTCCAATCGTCGATATTTAATTTACCTGTCCATTTTAAGGCATCGCTTACCTGAACAGAAATTTCACCTTCTAAACCTGTTAATTTCGTTTTACCGAAATCGTATATCACATCAAATTTGTTAAAGTCAGTAAAGTTGTTCACGAACAAAGGCATATCATCGAACTGTTTTACATATACGCGTGCTTTGTAACCAAAACCCGGTCCGCCGGTACCTTTAATACCAGCGCTGAAACTTAACTTTTCAACCGTGTTTTTAACTACAACATTGCTGTTTAACCAAGGGTTTTCATCGGTAAAGCCTTTTAACGAGTTTCTGTTTACATCACCTTTAACTTCTCCGAAAACCTGTAAATAATCAGGAATTAAAGTGAAATCGGCCGTAACGGCAGGGAATATTTTAGAGCTGCTGAATGCACCAAATTCCTGTACGAAATTTATCCCCGCTGTAATTTTAGCACCTTTAACCTGTAAACGGATATAAGGATTTAAGCGCAACAGGTTATTGCCAACACTGGTTAAAGCATCTTTGCTGTTACCAAATTCGGTTGATGCGGCTAAACCTAAGTTTAACGAGTTAATACGTTTGTTTACATAACCATTTAAGCTCAGGTAGTTTTCTTTTGCGCTGAATTTATCATTCCAGATATAACCATTGGCTTTTAAAGCATAACTAAAAGCATCTTCATCCTCTGTAAAGTTTTTTACCAGCTCACCTTCCAGTTCAATGGTGGTTAAGGCCTGTTTATCAGGGTTAGGGTTAAGCGTAGGTCTGGCATCATCTATACCATAAAAATAGGTGCCGTTACGTTCAAAATTAATGCGGCCACTAACTGTGTTTTGATCTAAAATACTGCGGCCAAAAACACTTAATTGTTGGTTACTGCTATTCTGTTTGTTCAGCTTTCCTTCCTGACTAAAATGTTTAAAGTATCCACCAATCTGTAAACCTTCATCTTTACCGGTGTTAAAATAAGCTTCGCCCAGAAGGGTAGCCAACGACCCGAATGCACCTTTTACATAATTGTTAACCAATATGCTTTCTTTTTCTTCTGCCAAAGCCTGTGCCTGTAACTTTTGGATATCGCTGTTCAATTCCAGCTTTCTATCTAAAATGCTATAGTTCAATTTTGCTTTGTAAGTTTTAACATCATCTAAATTTGGGCTTCGTCTCAGCTTTACAGCCTCGGCCAAAATTGGTTTATATGGACGAACTACTTCAATTTCTTCATTTACTACTGCTTTTTCATCGGCCTTTTTATCCTGCGCCTGTGCAGTCATTAATCCGGCAGCTAAAAAAAACAGTGAACTATATATATATTTAATCGATTTCATAATGCTACTTCTTCTGGTTTAGTTTTTCTAGTTTTTCTTTGGCTGTAGGGATAATATCATCCTTGCCTTCGTAATTATCAATTATACTGAGAAGAGTGCTTTTTGCCTGTAAATTATCTTTCAGGGCCACATAGTTATCAGATAAAAGGATAAACGCCTTTGCTACCCAGTAATCGTAAGCAGCCATGTTGTTAACCAGATCGAAACAGGTTTTAGATGAAGTTTTGAAATCACCTTTGTTGTATTCCAATAAAGCTAAATTATATTTTGCTTCTGCGGCAGCAACTGTTTTTGTTTTGGCCACTACATTTTTAAACTCCTTAATTGCTGTGGTGGTATCGCCTTTTAACAAGTAAGCTTTACCAGAGAATAAGCTCGAACTGTTTTTTTCTTCCTCAGAAGCTTTTTCCGACTCTTTGGTCAACTGTGCATATTTCAGCATGTCATCAGGCATGTTTAAAGCCGTGTAAGCCTTTAACAAATTGTTGATGGCAAAACTATAGTGCGACTTGTAATCGGTGGTAGTTTCTAATCTTTTCAGGTACACAATGGCCTCGTTGTATTTTTTCTGATTTAAGAACAATGTTGATATACTCACCAAAGAACGTTCTGTGTAATCGC
>NZ_JBFTQI010000778.1:0-2696 GCF_056398925.1 Pedobacter sp. 01T416_2 | reverse complement strand
CTCCTAATCCCTGATTTAAGTGGAGCATATTTCTCATCTGCTGATTATAATATCCACTATCCAGTAATAAGTGATATTGGTCATACTCATCTGGTCCTTTAAGTAGCTTTTGCCTATGATTATCTTCGGGCAACATATCAAGCGTGATGATATCGGGTTTACCATCATTGTTATAATCGGCGATATCAGAACCCATTGAATACTTTGAAATGTGCTTGATAGATTTCCGGATACTTTCAGAAAAAGTGCCATTTTTATTGTTGATATAAAGGCAATCTTGTTCAGTATAATCACTTGAAGTATAAATATCTGGCCAGCCATCATTATTTAAATCGCTTACCGCTACGTTTAGGCCAAAATTTAAGGCATTATTTATAATCCCCGAGGTTAACGTAACATCTACAAAATGGGGTTGATTGTTTTTAGAATCATTTCTAAATAAACGATTCCCATATTTCATATTTGGGGTAGATCGTACTTTTTTAGTATTTAAAAAAGGTTTATAAGTTTGGTTTGAATGATTTAGCAAAAACATGTCTAAATCACCATCTTTATCGTAATCAAAAAAAACTGCTTGTGTAGATTGGGTTCCTATTGCATCAAGGCCGTAAACCTCTGCCATGTTTTTAAAAACAGGCATATCGCCTTTTATTCCCTGGTTAATAAATAATTCATTTTTGAGTTTACTGTCAGGAAATTTTCCGGAATGACTTACATATATATCGGGTAACCCATCTGCATTTACATCAGCAATACATACCCCTGTTCCCCAGGTACCATTTCCTCTTACACCTGCTTTATTCGTAATATCTTCAAATTTTAAATTTCCTTTGTTAAGGTATAATTTATGATCTGATGCATTTGATGAAAAAAAAATGTCTGACAAACCATCGCCATTAAAGTCGGCTACCCCAACTCCTGATCCGTTATACAAATATTCATAGTTCATAACGTGTAATGAATCCGTTTCAATTACTCTATTTACAAAACTGATATTTGTTTCCTTTGCCGGTAATAACGTAAATAAAGGCTGTTGTGCATTAGCGTTGTTAACAACAGCAGCTTGCATTGAGAAAAAAAGTGCGGATAGCCATATTCTTATTTTCATGGTACTTTTTATTAAATCAAGCTAAAATTAATTACACAATTGGTGGTAAGCCTTTATTTTAATTGTATTTGTTCGTCATTTTCTTTGTAGGGCAAAAACACAAGTAACATGGTCAACATCTCATCGGTAGATTTCATATCATTGGCCGAATAAACATTTCGGGGCGGGCTGCTTGGATTGTTAGGATTACTCGTTGTATTATCATAAGTACCCTCTATTGTTAATATAGAGCCCTTAGGAATTTTTACTAAATTTTTAAATTGATAAATTTCCTGCCATCTAAAATCCCAGGATGGAATTGAAACGAGTTGTATGGTGTCTTTCTTAGGCGTTACTGCGTATGATTTGAATATCTTACCCAAGTAATGCATATGCGGCCATATATATAATAAAGATTGATCTTGCGGTGTTGTGATTTTTAGTTCGAACTTTCTTACTGACTCAGCTGGGATAAAAAAGTAAGGCTCGATAGATTTTTCGCCTACACCGGCGGAGCCTAAACTAATTACCTCAACTTTTCGCCCAATTGGTGTTTTTTTGAAAAAGAAATTTACTCCTGAAATATTCTCTTCCTCCTTTGAAACCGGAGCAAAGTGTACAGTTAATAATATAACGCCCCGTTTAGGCATTACCCAACCAAAATTATTTGGATAAGATTCATAAGAGGTTCCTGGGATCCATCCTCCGTAATAGGTCATGTTTTTTTTAAAAGGAAAATACTGCGAGTATTTAGTCCGATCATCTTCTGTTAAATTTAAAAAATCGGCTCCCTGGTTAATATCAATATCATCTGCTACAGGATGAATAGCAAAGTTGGCATGATGTACTACTTTTTTATTGGACGAAAAAAACTCCATTGCTTCTACATTTTTTTCTACACCAATATCAAAAGGAATTTTAAAAACAATAAACCGCTCCTTATTATCGCCTAAAACTTTATATGGTTTATTTGTTTTTAAAACAAGATCGGGTTTCCTGAGATACTGAGTACCATCTATATATGTTTTAACTGCTTTTTTGGGCATTTCGCTAATATCGCCCATCGGCATTTTCTCGTCAACCCATTTGGCTATAGTTAGTTTTTCTTCATTCGTTAATGATCTATCATTTTTAAATAGTCTGTAGTGGTTATCTGGCTTCCATGGTGGCATGTAACCAGATTGGGTTACCTTTTTAATAAAAGAGCCCCTTTTTGCAACATCCTCGTAGGTTAATAAAGCAAATGGAGCAGCYTCTCCTGGCCTGTGACAGGGCTGGCACTTATTTTGAATAATGTATGCAACATCTTTATAGTAAGTTACCTTTTGGGCACTTACATGAGGTATGCAAATGAATATCCCAAGTATAATGGTAATAATTTTTAATAATACTAAAGATTTTGAATTCATTATATGTCGTTAATTAAGCACCCTATAGGAATCGTTTTTTTAAATGTTTGTTTGCCGTTTAAAAGGTCTTTTATAGCTTGTTCAAGATATTTTTCTGTAATTACCAAACGTTTCTGTCCGAGTGAGGAAGACCAGTTATCGATTAATCCACTATAGGTTATTGCGCCCATTTTATTGATTAAAAAAACTTCAGGCGTGGT
>NZ_JBFTQI010000777.1:0-2696 GCF_056398925.1 Pedobacter sp. 01T416_2 | reverse complement strand
GCATCTCCGCATGCAGAATATCGTCCTGAAACGTATTTTCCAGATTGCTTTTACGCAGTGACATGCCATCCGGGATTTCCTTTTCAAGATGTGATATCATGACCGTATTGCGGGCGGTATCACCTCCTCCTTCGAGTGGAAAAGGAACCTGCCCGGCCAGGAGTTCATACAGGATAATACCGTAACTATAAATGTCTGTCTGTAACAGCATTTTTCCCTCATGCTGTTCGGGTGCCATAAACTCTACTGCCCCGGCATGGCGAATGCTTGTTCTGCGCTGCTCTTCACTCATAATGGCCAGGCCAAAATCCAATAGTACATAATTGGCAGTCTGCATATTGTACTTCACATTATTGCTTTTAATATCGCCATGTTTGACGCCAACCTGATGACAGTGTGCAAGTGCAGCAGCCAGTTGTTCCGCTACTTTCAAGAGTTCTTTAACGGTGAAAACTTTTTGGTGCGGAGGTAATAGCAGTTCGCTGAGTTCGGGGCCTTCGATGTATTCCATTTCTATATAAGGAAAGGATCCACTATCGGTAATCCCCGAACTGAGTATCTTCACCACATTCGGGCTTGGATGGGCGTTTACCTGCTGCAGTTTATTCACTTCATTGAGAAAATTCCTGTAGTTTTTATCGCTTTCATCTTCCACGTAAATTGGTGTGGGGATAAGTTTAATGGCAGAATAAACCGGCCCCATGCGCATCCCCTTGTAAACAGATCCCTGCCCACCGGTTTTTAATGCGCCGAGATTTTGTAGCCCTTCTGTAATTGTAAAAATTTTACTCATGATGCTGCGGCTTAAAACTAAACTCCAACACGACCGATTCGCCCAAGATAATCTGATCTCCCTCGGCCAATTCCTGCCCGATCTGGGTAGCATGGAGTTTTACTGTCTTTTCGGTAAGCGCTGAACGTAGTTTGACCTTATTGCGGGGTGGTATTCCACCTTCATCTGCGAAGATTACAAATTTGGCTATGCTCGTATCCCATTCGATATGCGCATGCTGCCGGCTGATGTACTTATTTCGTTCATCATCACTTTCCGATGGAAATGCAATGTGGTTGGTGCGGAAAAAACCTTCATCAGACTGTGCCTTTTCATCTCTGCCGATATTGTATTTCCCTCCCGAGGAAGTTATTTCGTAGATTGGCTGTAAAGTCTTGCCGCTAAGTGCTTTTAGGTAGGCTTTAGCCTGTTGCTTAACAAAATGGGTTTTGGTTTTGACCAACAGTGCTATCGGCAGATTTTGCATTTGAACCGCGTCGTCCGGAATAGCTTCGTCGAAAGCAACCGTGACTGACCAGCCTGAGGGCAGATCCAGGGAATAGTCATCACTGATGCGTTGTATTTCGTTTTTTAATTGGTCGGGATCCTCGGTAAATACGGCAGCTTCATACACATGGCGTGCTGCAGGGCTGCAGTGGATAAAAATACCCAAACCTTTGATATTTGCGCCTTCTCCACCCTCCGCTTTTTGTAACTCCTGTTTTACAAATTGCAGTAATGCGTGCCTGATTCCCTTCACATCATCGGGATGCTCCCCACTTGCGCTTTTGAAGAGGTCGAATATCATTTTCATCTGTAAGTTTTGTTAGTGCTTGCTACTGTGTTATTAAAATATCGATTAAACATCTGCTCTGTTCGCAATTGTGATGAAGCTACACAAGCTATGGATTTATGGTTTGAGTTAAAATGTTTCATTTCTTCAATTAAGTTCCGGTACAGTTGCATTGTCATCAGTTTTGGCCGAAGGCACAATGCTTTTAATATAGCCACCTTCTTTTAAGAACGGAATCACATGTTTGCCGGCCAATCGTACTGCGTCTGATGATCCTTTGGTCGCCTCAATGCGGATACAGACTACAATATGACCATTGCCAGTTGCAGTCGGCGCAAAAAATACATACCAGCCATCATTAATCTGCTGTTTCTTCCAGATCCGCTCCGGCGTACCGGTTTTACCGGCAACGGCCAGCCCAAGCGTTTGCACTTTTGGACTGCTCTGTTTGATCATGTACTCCTGCATTAACCTGGCGTATGCCGGATTGTTTACCAATTTCGTACCAGTTTTTATCGCCTGCGGCTGGTCGCTTACTTTAAGTACAAACCTGTTTGCAATCATATTTCCATTATTTGCAATCCCCGCAGCCATTCTTGCCACTGCCGCTGGGGTTGCAATAAGTGCACCCTGCCCCCAAGACATTCCGGAAATTCCCTTTGCCCTGGTCTTTCGGATATTGTTGGGATCATACTTTGGTTTGGTATTGAATTCGGTCTTGCGCCAAAGTTGTTTCCATTTTTCTTCCTGTGCCGCGTTTTCGCTGGGCTYATTGTAATAATACCCTCCGGCCCCATGCAGGAACATGCCTGTTTTTAAGTACAGCTCACCCATGTTTTCCTGCAGCTGCTCCTGGTTTGCAAGTTTGATGAAATAGACGTTGTTGGATTTCACCACCGCCCGTTCCAGATCAATCCATCCCGTTTCATCCGGCTCGATACCTTTTGTACGGATACGCTCCCAGGAGGCCACCTGGYATTTTTTTTCGGCAGCGGCCATGCCCAGTTTATTGAAGGATGCCATGGCGGTAATCAGCTTAGCGGTTGAGCCTGGCTGTGTGAAATTGGTAAAGCCAAGGTCAGCGGTCGTTGTCCACCCCGAAAGCTGGTTCTGTTCTGCATTGGTCATGGT
>NZ_JBFTQI010000776.1:0-2697 GCF_056398925.1 Pedobacter sp. 01T416_2 | reverse complement strand
CACCTCCCATTATAGGTCAGGCCGGTCATTTACAGCAAAGCGATAGGGATGTACTCTCTGCCTTCAAAAAAACAGTGTACTTTACCCGGACGTTTACAGCATTGTATGATTTTGCCCTTGAAGAAAAGAATAATGAAATTCATCTTCATTATGAACCTGTTCAATTATGGAATGATATAGATCCGGAAACGGCAAGGCATGGTGTAGATATCCCATTTGCGGCAACCCTTAATTTCATAAAAGTACTTTCTGGCCAAACGGTATACCCGGTAAAGGTATTTTACAGATACCCAAAAGTTTCTGATACTACCGAACATGAAAGGATCTTTAAATGCAGGCCAGGTTTTAATCAGCCCTGTAATTGTATTGTATTTAACAAAGCAGATTTAGAAATTCCTATTTTGGGATATAACCCAAAACTAAATGCTGTTATCGAAAACATGCTCCACGAAAGGTTAAGACAAGCAGCAGAAGGAGTAAGGTTTAGTGCAAAAGTAAAGGAAGCCATTTTGAATAATTATCAATTTGACTTCCCTCAATTAGAAAACATAGCTGTCTTTTTAAATATTACCCCCCGAACTTTACAAAGAAAATTACAAGACGAGAATACAACTTATAGAACACTCAGTGATCTGGTAAAGTATGAGCTTGCAGCTGCTTTGTTGAAACATAATGAACTGTCTATTTCGGAAATTGCCTATAAGCTTGGTTATACCGATCCGAGCACTTTCAGAAAAGCCTTTAAACAATGGAGTGGAAACACACCTGCAGATTACAAAAGCAAAATTACGCTTTAAATTTAACCCAAATATATTCGTCATACACGTTATTATTTTTAATAACAGACTTTTTATGAATGCATTCTAGTGCATATCCATTCTTCTCTAATACCTTCATAGATGCCTTATTATATTCAAAAACGCCAGCTTCTATCCTTGTGATATCAAAAGTTTTAAAAGCATAATCGGTCATCAATTTAATAGCTTCAGTTGTAATTCCCTTACCCCAAAATGGTTCGGCAACCCAGTAACCAATTCTAGCATTAAATCTATAAACATTCTCTTTTGGGGTAATACCAATATCCCCGCAAAAATTCCCATTATAAAAAACAAGAAACCTCTCGGCGGTTATTTTATCTAGGTTTTTTTGAAACAATTCTATTCCATCATTTCTGGTATAAGAATTAGAGGGCATATCTAATTTATTGTTCAATATGCTTGGGTTGTTCTTAAATTTAACAAACTCATCAAGATATTGAATATCATAATGAACTAATTTAATCATGTAGACTATAAAATAACATTATACATTTTACCTAATGATTGCTACTAAACATATCTCGATACATTTTCCAGCCATCTTTTGTTTTTTTCCAAAGTACCAGATATTTTCCATCATCTATAACTTTATCATTTCCATCCTGAGCCTCCAAACGCCCTACTTCTGTAATATAGCCTTCGCCACTACTATGAATTTCCGTTTGGATAAATCTGCCACCGCGAACTCCTGCCGCATAGGCATGCTTAAAAAATTTGTCCATTTCTTCTTTACCGCATATCGTTTTAGAATTTGGAGGCATAATACACGCATCCTCTGCATAACAGGTTAAGATGGATCCGTCATTTTTAAGGAATAAGCTACGATAAATCGCGTTGCTCTTTGCAATGGCAACTTTTGCTTCTTCAAGCATTTCATTTTTTTTTGATTGTGATTGGCAGCCGATTGAAAACATCAATAAGGCACTCAGCATTACTGGAAAGATTGATTTCATGATTTTTATATTTAAGTGATTTTAGGTTTTCATCAGTATAAATTTGTTTTCAACATAATCCTTATTTCAGAAAAGGTTGAACCAATTCGACAATTTTTTGGGCTCGCATAATTAATCCCACATGGCTTGTGTTTGGTAGAATAGCCAATTGCGATTTTGGAAATCCTTCCATATCAGCGAATACATTACCACCACATAGTTGATATAACTTTGCTTTATGAACTAAGTCAACACCATCATTATCTCCAAATACAAACAGTGTTTGTGCTTTAATATTTTTCAGATTTTCATCGCCCAAATCAAAGTCTTCAGTGTCGAATTTTATAAATTTGCTTACAAAGCCATGCCATTTTTGTTCATTAGCATAGCTACTTTCATGTGCCGCTTTGTAGGGTGTTTGGTCCAAAAAATCAGGCTTCAACGATTTTAGCATTGTTCGCATTTCAGGTAACCATCCTGTGTATTGATAGGGAGTAGAAAGTATCACTAGTTTATTTACTAACTGAGGCTGCTGTATAGCAACCTGCATGGCTACTGTTCCGCCTACGCTAAAGCCCATCATGTCGGCTTTGTCAATCTTTAAATAGTGCAATAACTCAATTACATCACTTGCCAATAATTTATACGAAAAGGGTCTTTCAATATCCTTTGTRTGTCCGTGACCTTGTATTTCTACAGCAATCACTTTCCTTGTTTTTGATAAGTCAGGAATTAAGCTACTCCAGCAAAGGCCAATGGTTTGATAGGCTCCATGTATTAAAACAATTGGTTTACCCTGTCCATAAACTTCATAATACATTTTCAATCCGTTTACAGGTGCATAGCCTGCTGTATCGGGCTTTTGTAAAACAGATTGTTGAGCCATTATTATCGTTGTAATGAAAAGACAAACAGCAGTTAAGATGGTTTTTACCACTACTTTGAAT
>NZ_JBFTQI010000775.1:0-2703 GCF_056398925.1 Pedobacter sp. 01T416_2 | reverse complement strand
ATGCTATGTTCTCTGTATTGAGCCTAATAACCTGTCCCTTTTCAGGAATAATGACAGGACCAAAATTTTCTCTTGTGTACTTATAGGTTGGATAACCGAACAGGTCTGGTCCACCTCCGCCCCTTTCGAGGTCATCAATCTGAACCATTACCACATCCTTCGATTTCGACAACCTATCATAGGTTTCATTAGTCATTGAAATATGATATTCGTCGTCTGTCTTCCATAATATACTTTTAGTATCTAACCCAAATTGATTCAATAGGCCACTTAAGTCTACATTAGGTTTTTTGGTGAGCTTATAAGAAAACTTAACTGATTCCGGCTCCTGCCTTGGTTTTCCGTTTATGTATAGGCTATTGTGTTCAATAAACAAAGTATCGCCAGGTAACCCAATACAGCGCTTGATCAAACGGTCTTGTTGCCTAATGTCATCAAAGACAACAATATCGTTTCTCTTGATCTTATCCAAACCAGGTATCCGATAATACTCCCATCTGGTATTTTGTGTCCAATTCCGAAAGCCAAACAGGTAGGAAAATACTTGCAGAAAAGGGACCTCTTTAGGGCCATTTGGTAACTTAGCGCCAAAAGCCACCTTATTAACAAGAATAAGATTGCCTGGAAAAAGTGTATTTTCCATACTGATGGAATCTACCTTGTAAAATTCAAGGCAGAAAACCCGAACGAATACCACAGAGAGGCAGATCATCAACAGATAAGCGGTTTTAATTATGATCTCTTTAATTCTTGCTCTATACATTTAACAATAAATTGGTCAGTTTGAGTATTCAAGTTTTCTATTTAAGTCCGACAAATAGTTTTGATGTTCACTCTTTTAATCTTGCATTTAGGATACTTAAGAAAAAACTATTAAAAACAACTTGTATCCCCAATAAAGAACTGGTCACAGCCGGAACGAGAATCTTGGCGATGTGATTTGTCGCTAGACTTTGATTAAATGGAATGCTGCTAAATCGAAGGGAATATACGGTGAGCATTATCCCTATTAAAAACATCCCCCCGCCGCCCAGAATGCAGATATTAAGGTGGTCATTTATATTTTGAAAAAATTTAGCTCCCGTATTGCTATAAATTCCTGTAGAATCTCTCCGTATGGTTGAAAAAAAATAAAAAAATACAGATTGGAAGCCAATGATACTAAGTATGGAAAGGTATGAAACACCTCCCAGATCGAGATTAACTATCCCAAATCTGACCGCTCCTATAAAAATCCCTGAAGCCGATAATAGGCCTATCAAAAGAAAAAGCAGTCCGGGATATAGAAACAGCCACTTTGGACTATGTACCAATAAAAAACACAAATGCCGCCAGCCATCCCTCCAGGTATTTAAATGCGGATCCCGTGATCTTCCATCACAATAAAGTTTTATCGGAACTTCAGAAACCTTCAGATTATTGATCGCTGATTTAACGATCATCTCTGAGGCGAATTCCATACCAGAAGTCGATAGCCCAAGTTCGATAATCGAACTCTTATTCATGCCTCTTAAACCACAATGAAAATCCTTTACGGGTGTTTTGAAGAACAGGCGCCCCAAAAATGACAGAACCGGATTTCCCAGATACCGATGCAGAAAAGGCATTGCATTTTTTTGGATTCCTCCCTTAAACCTGTTGCCAACAACCAGATCATCACCATTTCTCAGATTCGTAATAAAGGGCATCAAATCACTAAAATCGTAGCTATCATCTGAATCCCCCATAATAATGAACCTGCCTTTCGAATTGAATATCCCAGCCCTCAAGGTGTTCCCATAACCTTTTTCTTTTACATCAATAACTCTTGCACCTAGATTATTGGCTATCAGTCTTGACCGGTCGGTACTGCCATTATCTGCAATTAGTATCTCAGCATTGAGATTGTGTGCTTCAATTGAGCGCAATGCCTTAACGATGCATTTTGAGAGGGTTTCTTCCTCGTTTAAACAGGGCATTAAAATTGTAAGTTCCAAATCGTTGATTTAAGAGAGTTAATAGAGTTATATATAGTTGTTGTTAATTTTTATCTGACGGTTTCTTCCAATTTCCCATGACGTACAAAAATATTGGGAGAGGCATAAGCCAAACGACCCGGCTTTGATACCGGGGAAACACACCTGAAAAGGTTCCACAGATCCAAGCATTAACAAGTACGGCAGAAAGAATGTATACAGCTAGCAATTTATACCGTACTGCTATCTTATCAGAGCAAAATGTCACCAGATATAGAAAAAAACATGACGCAAATACCAGGTTTTGAAGGAAGTTGATAACCGTAAAATCCAGTTTCTGCTCGCTCTGTTTAGAATGCATAAAATTTTGGAAATCGCTGTAATGATAATCTCTAACAGCGCGATTTACACGTCTCCAGGGCTTTGCGGCTTCGCCGGTTTCAAATGTTGCAAGTTGCTTCAATGTTAGAACCAAAGAGCTAAATACAAATGTTTTCAGATATTTTGGAGTTGTCAAAATATCTTTTAAAATAGCGGTATACTCTTTTTCACTGCCCTTCCAGCCCCCCATCTTGCGCATCGGGCTTTTTGAATCCCACAGAAAATTATTCGGGATGGAGTCCTTGTACTTGCATAATTCATAACTTTTATTCCCACATTGCTCATTTAAATATTTATCGACAATTCCCATCTCAACAACATTTCCCATTAAAAATATTACTCCACCACGACTGGACTTAAATTCGCC
>NZ_JBFTQI010000774.1:0-2705 GCF_056398925.1 Pedobacter sp. 01T416_2 | reverse complement strand
ACTTTCGATAGTGATCAGTTCTCCGATTAAGCCCTTATCAAAATCTTTTTTCTGGCGCATGGCGGGTTCAAAAAAACGAGAGCTTTGCCCTACGAAAATCTTTTTTCTTGATTTCTTTGCTAACTCCAACAGCTCATTGGCCTGAGCTAAATCATCGATAAATGGTTTGGTACACACCACATGCTTCCCATGTTCAAGCGCCAGTTTAATGTGCTCAAAATGCAGATGATCTGGCGTGTAAATCGCAATCATATCGATTTTGTCGCTGGTTAACATATCCTCGTAATTGGTTGTCCAGTTTTGAAAATCAAATTCTAAAGCCCGTTCTTCGCAAAGCTTTTTATTGGCATCGCAAATCTGGATAAGCTTAAACTTTTTGCTTGCCAATGATGCAGAAATGGTACTTCTGCCCTCTCCTAAACCTAAAATCCCTAATCTTAACATGATATTATTTTTATAAGCGTTTTTGTTTTTATAAATTGTTGTCATTCTGACGCAGGAAGAATCTCTAACCTAACTGCGCCGAACCCACGGTTTTATTCGAGTTTTTTGTTGTACTGTACTTTAAGCCAGTTTTCCACTGTTAAAAGATCCTTCGTGCCTCAGGATGACATATATCTAAAAATATTTACTCAACCGGTTTAAAGAAAACCCAAACCTCTTCTGGTTTTGTTCCTTCAATCCCTTCCTGGTATTTTTTCATTATTGCATTCCATTCGTCTACTTTTGGATTGTTCTCAGTGGTTTTTGGATTCAATTCATCTAAACTTTTTCCTTTAGGAATACTAATGATCAGCATTAACTGTCTATCGTTTTTAAAGATGGCTAACCGCTGAAACTCGGCCTTACAAAATCCTTTCGATATCTCTGGCCATTTTTCAAACTGTGTTTTATGGTAAGCCAGATATTCTTTCTGGAGTTTTTCATCCTTTACCAAATTGGCTGATAAAATGATATTATCCCATTCTGCTACTGGTTTATCGCCACAATTCTTTTCTCTGTTGAAGTCGTAAAACAGATTGTCGTACAATTTAATTTCTGTCGCATTTAAGCGTTTTAAAGTTTGCTGCAAACTCTCCACTTTTAAACTTGAAGTATAAATTACCAATCGATTTCCCCATTTATAAATTGAACCTGGCAGGAGATTATTTTCTTTTGCAAAAGTTTTTAAGGCACTGTTACCCGGTAGATTACCTGTCTTATAAACCAATTCGAATACAACAGATTGATCTACGGCCTGATTGGTGCCTCTTTTTGAACAATTGGTTTTCTCTTTCAATAAATATTGAAAAGGCTTTTCTAAACCCGCACTTTGCTTGATATGATCGGCAACTTTTGGTCCGTTGCTTTCCCATAAATTGTCTGGTCCATTGGCATTTTGAAGATACTTTTCAGTTGGCGTCCAGTTATTTTTGATGGTAAAATACGAAGAACCTTCATCTGTATAAAGGTAAAACCAATGATCAGGCAGGTGCGAATATGGTGCTTTGTAAATGCTATCGACTACATTTTCGGTAATGAATGATCCGGGCTGAGCAGATAGTGTATAAATTCCGGCTACATCGTACATGTGTTTTCCGTAGTGATGAATCTTATTGCCGCTGATGGTATTGTTTTCCATCGCATTTCGGGTTTTCGTCCAGCCCCAACCTACGCTGATGCCTGAATAAGACACATCGCTAATTTCGTTATGCAGAATTTTAATCCCCCTAACATAACCTGCGCCTATACCAACAGCGCCCCAATCTTCGTTGGTCACATCGGTAATCAGGTTGTTCTCGATTTTATTGTTCGTCGAAATTTCTCTTTGGTCTGTGGGATTGTAAGGCAAATGCACTTCGGTCACTTCATCAGAGAAAGTTCCGATTAGAATGGCTGAACCACCAATATCCTTAAATAAGTTGCCATTGATTGCATTATCTGCAGTTCCTTTTTTATAATCCAAACCTGTTGACGCCAGGTGCTCGAACTGGCAAGATTCGAAAGCAGTGTGATTGGCATAACTCACTTCGACTGCAGCAACCGGACGGCCAACCCAGGCCTGATTTTCTAGCGTAGGTTTGTCTGGTGTCCCGGCTTTTTCGAGTTTATAGGCATCAAGCATGTACATGCCGGCCTGATGAGGAACATGACCTTGTTTTGATGGCCTTAACCAAGTGGAGTGCTGAAATGAAATGCCCTTGAAATTTACATAGGAAACCGGTTGATCAATTGTTCCTTCGATTTTAACCAGGTTTTCTAAAACGGGAGCAATTATTTCGGCATTTAGCATATTTTCTGATGCTTTGGGCCAATAATAAAGTTTGTGGTGCTGTAAATCTTCAAACCATTCTCCAGGTTCGTTCAAGAATTGAATGGCATTTGTAAGGTAAAAAGCAGAATTCCCTGTTTTGTCTGAAATCCATGGTGCTGGCCAGGGATGCTCGGATTGGATCCTGCTTTCGGGCTGCATAAAAGAAAGTTCTGCAGCATTTCCTATAATTTTAACAGACTTTACACGAAGATTTGCAATGGCCCACCATTGGTGGATCAGCATTTCCATTCCTTTGATACTGCCTAAACTGATGTTTTTTTGAAGTGGAATTTTACAGGTTTGCTTTTCGCTATCCCATGATAAAATCCTCCCCATTTCTTCTCCATTATAGTTTTTTGCGCGAACGGCCTTATTGCCATCTACCCATAGCTGTCTGAACTGTAGGTCGGTC
>NZ_JBFTQI010000773.1:0-2711 GCF_056398925.1 Pedobacter sp. 01T416_2 | reverse complement strand
AGCCTTCCCAGTTGTTTTGATAACCTTGGGTAGTATAAATCAACCTTCCTCCCCTATCAAAAATGGATAGTTTGTTATTCGGATACTTTTCTAAGCCTTTAACTACAAAAAAATCGTTTGTCCCGTCTCCGTTTGGAGTAAGGATATTATTTACAATGGCTACGTCGGCCGTGGTCTGTATGATCAGAAAAGGCTGTAAAAACCCTTGGGTCAATGTAGTGTTGGCAGCCTGTAAAGTTTGCACCAGTACCATTTCACCAATACTAAAATCGTATAATTGATTATTAATCTTACCGTTGCCACTAGCCGAATTAACCACATACGGCAAACTTTGTGCGTTTGCGTTTCCCCAGAAAAACACTATGGTTAAGAAAACAAGCAAATAGGATATTCTTCTCATTGTGTTTAGTTTAAAGAGATCCAAGCCGCCCCATCGCTTTGAATGGTGAAAGTTTTTGCACCGGTAATGGTGGTTACATCAGAATCATCATTCAACAAAACAGGATTGTTTAACGTAACATCACCTGATGATAAAGCTTTCACAATTACATAAATCCTTCCTTTACAGCTAGAGGCCGTTGGGAGATTAACACTTACCGCCAAACCTGCATTTTTTATCCTGACTGTGTAATGACTGGCATCGAGTGTTAAGGCCCCGGCTGTAGTATAGATTAAAACACTTGCTGCAACAGAACCATTGATGTTTAAAGTACTTGCATTTGCTGGGGCATAAGCTACAGAAGATGCAGCGGCAGTTCCATTAATGGTTAATGCGCCACCATTTGCTGCAAAATCGCCAGCGATTAGCGGGTATGAGGTACTAGAGTTAGCTACTACCAAAGTATTATTTGAATTTGTGCTGTTAGCGGCAGCATTGCTTCCGATGAAAACATTCCCTGCCCCATTGTTTTTCGAACCGGCAGCATAACCTAGTGCCGTATTATTGTCGCCATTACTGGCTTCAAGCGCCAAACTTCCAATAGCTGTGTTTGATATACCAGTTCTATTGGCCATTAGCGCATGCGTGCCAATTGCAGTATTATTGGAGCCTACCGTATTAATCGCTAATGCCTGCGAGCCAAAGCCGCTGTTGTTGATAGCACTAAAACTGCGCTGCAACACCAGGTAACCAAAAGCGCTGTTTTCGTAACCTGAAATGTTAACAGATAATGCTTCGCGACCAAATGCACTGTTGTAAAAGCCAGATACATTCGCGGTAAGTGTTTTATAACCGTAAGAAATATTGTTTTCGGATGAATTGCCTAAACGGCCAGATTTTAAACCGTTAACCAGAAAGTTGATGGCCACATCATCTGTATTACCTAGGAAATTATTGTTTTGATCGGTGCTGCCCGTATTTCCTTTTAATGCCCAGGCATTTGCATTTGCAAATAATGTCCTGCTGATTAATTCGGGTTTCCCGGTTGTTGCGTTGGTGATATACACTTTGTTTGCATCACTCAGCCCATCAGTAGTTAATTTAGCCACCGTAACCGAAGCATCAGCAAGCTTTGCTGTAGTTACCGACCCATCAGCGAGCTGTAGTGTATTTACTGCGGCATCATCGATATTAACGTTTTTAACTTCTTTACTTCCAATTTTTACAGCGGTTACTGCAGCGTCGGCTAATTTTGCCGTTGTTACTGCCCCATCTGCCAGTTTAAGCGTGCTAACAGCCGCCGTGTTTATATCAATTACTACATCTTTCAATAAAGCCGTAGCGCCATTAGCACTAATACTCAAATCAGTTGAGGTTAATGCCTTAGCGCCTGATAGTTGACTCACATCCAATGTTACTGGTTTCCATGCAGTGCCATCAAATAGAAGCACCTGATTGTTGATTGGTGAAGTGGCATTTAATGTCTTTCCCTGAAGATTAGCTAATGTAGGATTTGGATAATTCCCTGTTAAATCACCGCCAGCTACTCCTGTTGAAGGGCCAACTGGGCCTATGTCACCTTTATCCCCTTTTATGCCAGGTATGCCCTGCAAACCTTGTAATCCGGTAGCTCCCGTTGCACCTGTATCTCCTTTCGCTCCTTGTAGACCTATTGCGCCTACTGCTCCTTGTGCACCGGCAGCACCAGTTAAGCCAATTGGCCCCTGAGCACCAGTTGCTCCTGCAGGTCCTTGCGGACCTGCAACGCCCGCAATACCTTGTGCACCAGCAGGGCCAGCTACACCCGGATCTCCTTTGGGTCCGGTTGGCCCATTGGCAGCATAAAGGGCATATGGAACACTTAGCAATTGTGCGGTTCCGGCCAAACTAAAATTTGTACCATTATCAGGATCGATTTCGACCTTAACAAACTTTAATCCACTCGCCCAAGTTACCCCAGCAATTGTACCGTTAACCGAACTTGCACCAGTAGCCCCGATAGCTAATGTATATAAACCTAAAGTATTTGTCGTTACATTTCTTACTTCCGAATATTGAACGGTTCCAGTTGAAGATCCATCTAAAATACTAATCCGCAGGGCTATATTTTTATTGGCCAGCGGGGTGCCATTGGCATTTCTTGCCGCTCCTTGATAATTAAATTGTTGGGGTGTCTGCGCTTTAATAGCTAAGGTGAACCCTATGCTTAACAAAGCAATTAGTAAAAGTTTTTTCATGAATCGGGATGAGATCTAAAGCATCAGGCGTAAAAATAAGAGAGCCTAACGATCAAATCTAACAATTAGTACAAGCTGCTCAATTCGCTTTACAC
>NZ_JBFTQI010000772.1:0-2712 GCF_056398925.1 Pedobacter sp. 01T416_2 | reverse complement strand
ATCTCAGCCTTAGAGGTAGAATATATAGGAAAAGAAACGATTAAAAGTAAGTTGGGGAACATCCGTTGTTTAAAATTTAGTCCATCTATTAAACCGGGAAGGATATTTAAAAAAGATAGCAGGTTATACCTCTGGGTAACCGATGATGGAAACCGCGTGCCGGTAAAGGCCCAGGTAGAGATATTGGTAGGAGCAGTTACCATGGAATTAAAATCGGCCAGTGGCCTGAAATATGCTTTAGCAAAAGAATAATGATGATAGAAGTTGAACAGGTGCTGGTGCACGAAGACGTATTGAAAGAAAACTTTGTTTGTAATTTAAGCAAATGCAAAGGAATCTGTTGCGTGGAAGGTGATTCCGGTGCACCATTGGATAATGACGAAAAGGCCATTTTGGAAGAGATATATCCAAAAATAAAACACCTGTTGAATGAAAAGGGTATTAAAGCCATTGAGGAACAAGGCGTTTACGTAGTTGATGAAGATGGCGATTTAACCACCCCTTGCGTAGATAAAAATAAAGAATGTGCTTACGTGCTTTTTGAGGGTGGTATTACGAAATGTGCCATTGAAAAAGCGTATGAGCAAGGTATTGTAGATTGGCAGAAGCCGATTTCTTGTCACCTTTACCCTATTCGGATAACGAAATATCCAGAATTCGACGTGCTAAATTACGACCGCTGGCACATCTGTCACGATGCCTGCACCTTTGGCCGTGAACTTAAAGTACCAGTTTATAGTTTTTTAAAAGGACCACTAATCCGTAAATATGGAGAAGAATGGTATAAAGAATTGGAAAGCTCTGTGGCGGCGATGTAGTTTTTCTTCCTTAAATTTTCATGTTATTGGTGCAACAGTAAAGTCAAATATAAGCGTCATCTATACTTTTCTTGCGTATATCTATTGCAACTGCAAGCTTATCTATTTTATGTAGAAGATGGTCAGGAAAACTGACTAATTGCTTCTAAATTATTCGTTCGGTTTTCAGCTTATGTCAAAATTAAGTTGTTTTTTGCCGAAATCTAACTTACTTTAGCGGAATTGAAAATCATTTAATAACTGTGAAAAAAATCTTAATCACTGGTGGTGCGGGCTTTATTGGCTCTCATGTAGTTCGCCGTTTTGTTAACAACTATCCTCAATACGAGATCGTCAATTTAGATAAACTTACCTACGCAGGTAATCTGGCTAATTTAACCGATATTGAAAATAAGCCAAATTACAGATTTGTAAAAGAAGATATTACTGATGCGAACGCGATGTTCGATCTGTTTAAAACAGAAAACTTCGATGCCGTTATCCACCTTGCAGCGGAGAGTCATGTAGATCGTTCTATTTCTGATCCAACGGCTTTTGTAATAACAAATGTAATTGGTACTGTAAATTTATTAAATGCTGCCCGTGAATATTGGAAAGGTGATTACAATAAAAAACGTTTCTATCATGTAAGTACCGATGAGGTTTATGGCGCTTTAGGTGAAACAGGGATGTTTACCGAAACCACTGCTTACGATCCGCATAGCCCTTATTCGGCCTCAAAGGCGAGTTCAGATCACTTTGTAAGGGCCTACCATGATACTTATGGCATGGATTGCGTAATTTCTAATTGCTCTAACAACTATGGTTCTCATCATTTTCCTGAGAAGCTGATTCCATTAGCAATTAATAATATCAAGAATAACAAACCGGTACCGGTATATGGTAAAGGGGAGAACGTACGTGATTGGTTATGGGTAGAAGATCATGCCAGGGCAATCGATGTAATTTTCCACAACTCAAAAACAGGAGATACTTACAACATTGGTGGACATAACGAGTGGAAAAATATTGATCTCATCAATTTGCTTTGTACTATTATGGACCAAAAACTTGGTCGCGAAGCGGGAGAATCAGCTAAACTAATCACCTATGTAACCGACCGCGCGGGGCATGATTTGCGCTATGCCATTGATTCGAGTAAACTGCAAAATCAATTGGATTGGGTACCTAGCTTACAATTTGAAGAAGGCTTAGCCAAAACGGTAGACTGGTATTTACAGAACGAAGATTGGTTAAACAATGTAACCTCAGGCAACTATCAATCCTACTACGAACAACAGTACAGCAGTAAATAATGGAAATTGAACAAACGGGATTAAAAGACTGTCTGATTATTAAGCCAAGGGTGTTTGAAGACCCCCGGGGGTATTTTTTTGAAAGTTTTAACCAAAATACATTCGAAGAAAAAACGGGTTTATCAGGCAGGTTTGTTCAGGATAACGAATCTTATTCTTCTTACGGTGTAATTAGAGGTTTACATGCCCAAACCGGAGAATTTGCACAAGCCAAATTAGTCCGTGTAACCAAGGGGGAAGTATTGGATGTTGCGGTAGATGTACGTCCAAGCTCACCAACCTATGGTAAACATTTTGCCATACGCTTAAGTGCAGAGAATAAATTACAGCTTTATATACCAAGAGGTTTTATACATGGCTTTTCGGTATTGAGCGAAACGGCAGAATTTTTATACAAATGCGATAATTTTTTCAATAAAGCTTCAGAAACCGGCGTAATTTATAACGATGCGGACCTGAATATCGATTGGTTAATTCCGGAGAAAGATCAGGCGGTATCTGATAAAGATTTACTTTTAAACCCCTTTTCAGCTTTACAACATATATGAGCAAAATATTAGTAATTGGTGCCGGCGGACAGTTAGGCCAGTGCTTAAAGG
>NZ_JBFTQI010000771.1:0-2712 GCF_056398925.1 Pedobacter sp. 01T416_2 | reverse complement strand
GATCTCTACCAGATCGAGATCATTCCTGATTTACCCGTTACGATTAAAATTACGCAACCCAAACAGCATACCACGATTGATATCGGTCAGCCGCAAAAGATTAACCTGAACGTATCACTTACAGATGACTATGGCATCAACGACGCCTATATATCGGCAACCATGGCCAGTGGTAAAGGTGAAGGGGTGAGTTTCACCGAGAAAAAACTATCGTTTAATACTGGGTTTGATAATAAAAAGAACCTCACGTTAAGTAAACAGATCGACTTAAAAAGCCTTGGCATGAAACCAGGTGATGAACTTTACTTTTTCATCAAAGCGATGGATAACCATGGTCAATCGAGCCGTTCGGATGTCTATTTCGTTTCGATTGTAGATACTGCCGAATTAATGAGTTTAGCAGGAATGACCAATGGCGTTAACCTGGTTCCAGAATATTTCAGGAGCGAAAGGCAGATCATTATCGATACCGAGAAACTGTTGAAGGAACAATCGACATTGCCTCCTGCAACTTTTAAAACCAGAAGCAATGATCTAGGTATCGACCAAAAGCTGTTGCGGTTGCGTTACGGACAGTTTTTGGGAGAAGAAAACGAAACTGAAATCGGCGGCGATCATGATGATCACGATGAACATGCGGAACATAAGAGTGAGGGCGAAAAGTTTGGTGATGTGAGCAGCATAATGGACAAATATGCCCACAAACATGATATCGCAGAAGACGCTACCTTCTTCGAACCAGAAATGAAGGCACAGCTAAAGGCCGTTTTAACTGAAATGTGGAATGCCGAACTCCGTTTAAGAACTTATAAACCCCAGGAAGCATTACCTTACGAATATAAAGCGCTGAGGTTACTGAAAGATCTGCAACAAAAATCGCGGGCTTATGTGGCTAAAACTACCGTAAAAACGGCAGCATTAAAACCTGAGAAACGTTTAACCGGGGAACTGGATAAGATTACACAGCCGGTTCAGAAAATGTCGTTTGAGCAAAAAGAAAAAAGAACGGCCTTTTTAAAAGCAGCGCTCGCCTTACTGGAGAGCAGAAAAACAGGAAAAAAGTTCATCGAACAAGATCAATTCTTACTTGGCGAAACTGAGAAATACATGATCGGAGCCGCAGCCGATCATCCTTCTACCTATTTAAATGCCTTAAGCAGTTTAAGAAAATTAAGCACAGGCAATAAACTGATAATGAGCGATATTGATCTGGTTCAACAGGCTATACAAAAAATGATCAATACCGAAGCAGCAAAACCGCAGACACAAAGTACTGCCCCAGCTTCTGCATTGTATCAAAGCTATTTTAACAACCTCAACAAAACCGGCAAGTAGATATGGAATTTAAATACATCGCTATTCTGGTTAGCTTGGTTTTATTGGCCTTTTTGCTCTACAAAGAGGTAACCCGGACAAATCGAGCGCGATTGGTATGGCGAATTTTAGCGAATATCGTTGCCGTGGGCTGTTTTATTCTGTTAATTGTACCGATCAGATACGAAACACATGTAAAACAAAATCCTGATGAAATTATTTTACTCACCGACGGCACAAACACCGATTCTATTGCAAAACTAAAGGAAAAAAAATATACATTTCCATCAGTAAATTTAAAAAATACGAAGGTCACAACTCTTTCCAATCTCTCTTACTTCTTAAAATCGAATCCAAATATCAGGAAACTGAATATTTACGGTTATGGCTTAAGTGCAGCTGAACTGAAAAACCTCAAAGGATACCAGATCACCTTTCACCCTTCGGCAAATCCTGGCGGGATCATTTCTGCCAACTGGCCGGCGAAATTAAAAACCAGTGAACCGCTTCAAGTTCAGGGAACTTATCAAAACTCAGGGAGCGAAACGGTTAAACTTTTGTTCAAAGGTTTAGGTAAATCAGTAGATTCGATCGCTATCGAGGCAAAATCGAATAAATCCTTTTCATTTAAAACGAATCCTAAACAAACAGGAAAAGCCATTTACGAATTAATTGCGCTGCAAAAAAACGATACCCTGGCCAAAGAATCCGTGCCGGTTCAGGTTAGCGATCAGACACCCATGAAAGTGCTGATTTTAGCTTCTTTTCCCGACTTCGAATATAAATTTCTAAAAAATTGGCTGTACGAAAATCAATATCCATTGGCTTTCAGAAGTCAGATCAGTAAAAACAAATTTGCTTTCGATTTCCTTAACATAGATAGCATAAACCTTAATCAGATCAATCCATCATCCTTAAAAAAATTCGACATCCTGATTATTGATGAAGAAGAATTAGCAGCTATTAGCCCCAACGAAAGGTCATCAATAAATCTTGCGGTTAATAACGGAATGGGCTTATTGATCAGGGTTGCAAATACAAAAGCTTTGACAACGCTTAGTGGTAAATTTGGCCGTTTTGAATCTCCTGTTTTAAAAGGTAAACCATTAAATTTAATCGTAATAGAAGATCATCACAAATTTAATCCGTTACCACTTGAACAAGCTGTATTTTTAAGGGCTAACCAAACTGATCAGCCCATTGTTGCCGATACCAGCGGTAAAACAGTGGTTAATAGTAGCATCGGCGGTTATGGCAAAGTATTAGTCTCTACGCTTTCCGCCACATACAATTGGTTACTTTCAGGGCAAAAAACTGATTATGCAACCTATTGGTCTAAACTTTTGGCCAATGCAGCAAGGAAAAGAAACGATATTCAGTCTGTAAACATCATTCCTC
>NZ_JBFTQI010000770.1:0-2718 GCF_056398925.1 Pedobacter sp. 01T416_2 | reverse complement strand
ACTGTATGCCTGGGCCAATGATATAATTTCCGGTTTCAGTATCGAGGATAACGACAAGATTGTTGGCGTTTACTTCGGTGCGGTACCTTCCACCGGTTTGATCCTGTCCGTTTTTAAAACTGATGGCCGTAAACATTAAGCCTGCGCCCAAAAAACCCAATAAAAGGGATTTTGTGTCTAATGTGATTTTCATATCCTTAAAATTTATTTGTGTGTAAAATCAAGATAAGATTTTTTCACAAAAAACACAGGTCATAAGCTTATTCTATCAGAAATATTTCAATTCATTTTCATTTAATCAGAAAACCAGGTTTCCAGCATGTATCAGTGATTTAACAGGTGATACCCTTGATACCGCTTCTGCAGAGCAACTGGCATCAACAAGTACCAGATTGGCTTTATCGCCTGTGTTAGGCCATTGTCTATTTCCCTTATCATCTAGCGGAAGGATATTACCAGTAGCCAGTTTCAAGATCCTTGAAAGTTCAAATTCTGTACGATAGCCATAAATTTGAGCAGCTATATTCGCCTTTCGCAAAATGCTTCCTGTGCCAAAAGTATTCCAATGGTCAACGATACAATCATTACCAGCTACCACTTCTACGCCATACTTGTACAATGCAGGGATTGGCATTGGGTTACCAGAAAGCGGAATGGTTGAAGCTATTCCCATTTTTGCAGCGCCAAGTTTTTCAGCAATTTCTTCGGTTTTTGTTTTATCGAGATACCTCAATGCAAAAGCATGGCTCACATAGGTTTTTCCTTTCAGCACTGGGTTTTCCATTACTTTATCAATCAGGTATTCGATTGTTTTCAAACCAGATTCGCCTGGTTCGTGGAGGTGGATATCGATCCCCTTTCCATTGTCCAATGCCAGTTGCACCACAAAATCCATATGTTTTTCAATACCACCATCTATAGAAGTTGGATCAAGGCCACCAATAAAGTCTATATCCATTTTGGCTGCTTCTTTCAGCAGTTCCGCAGATTTAGTATAATAGATGCCATGCTGTGGGAAAGCCACCAGCTCTGCCTGAAAAGATTTCTTTTTATGCAATAATGCGGTTTCTAAATGCTTCAGCGAGTCTAATCCAGAGGTAGGATCGATATTTACATGCGACCTTGCATAACTTGTTCCGTAAGATTGAAGTAACTCAATTAATTTTTCACTACGTGGTATAGACGTTTTTAACAGCTCAGGGATTATCTGTTGTTCGAAAGCAATCATATCCTTTACAGATCTATTCTTCTTCAAATGCGCCTGCCACGGCAATCCATAATAGGTTTTATCCAAATGAATGTGCATATCTCTGAAAGCCGGGAGCATTAACAATCCCTTTGCATCGATTGCTTTTGTATTAGGCTTATTAGGAAGAACACGCTTCACCTTACCATCTTCAATCTCAATAATAAAAAGTTCGGTTTTCGTTTTGATTACCTCATCCTGATCATATTCGAATCCCGTTTCGAGCCTAACATTTTTTAAGGTCAAAGTTTTTCCTGAGAAAGGGTCTACATTTTCATCTGCAATGGCCTGTTCTGCTGACAATAAACAGGTGCTTGCAAGCAAAATAGATGAGCTTTTAATAAAATCTTTTCTCGAGATCGAATTTGGGTTTATCATAACAGGATTCTTTATTACAAAAATAACCTTCTGTTATGTTTATGAATAGTAGGATTTATATTAAAAATTGTATCATTTATAACTATCTATACTTATTTATCGAATTTACAGCCTATATCCTGCTCAATTCATAACTGTTCGCGAAATGCGCGTGGAGTAATTCGGGTTTGATTTTTAAAGAATTTAGAGAAATAAGCGACGTCATAAAACCCAAGATCGAAGGCAATCGCTTTAATAGGCCTTTCGGTAGTCAGTAAAATCCGTTTTGCTTCTAGGATTAAACGTTCTTGAATGAGCGCCGTGGCCGATACATGAAAATGTTTTTTACAGAGCATGTTCAGATAGTTTGCTGAAATACTTAACTGATCGGCATAAAACCCAACAAGTTTTTCCTTCTTATAATGCATATCGATCAGCGAGCGGTATTTAAACAGCATCGGTTTGGTTTGATAAACCGTTTGGTTATTGAACAATGTTTCTGCCTCTTCACTAACCATCAGCGCAATAAGCCTGATCCTGGCATTGATAATTTCCCAAAGTATGGCAGGCTTTGCGAGTTCGGATCTGATGCGCTGAAATTCGTACAGGATTTTTCCATAAGCTTCGGTACTTAAGTTTATTACCGGATAATTTTGGTATAAGATTAATGAAAAACGTAAAGAATTGGCCAGCGTTTCGAATATACCCCTACTAATCATAAGTTGATGGGCGTGGGTTTCTTCGCCGAGCTCCCATTTATGGATCTGCTCGGGAAACAATAAGTGCAACTGACTCCCGGCGACCTGGTGATCTACAAAATCGATGGTGTGCATGCCGCTACCCTCCTCAAAAAGCATAAAAAGGAAAAAATCATGTTTATGTGGTTTTTCGATATGCCTTTTTCCAATTATTTCATGATACAGCAAGTTATTTCCCGAATCTTGCTCGGGCCAGAATTCACTGATATCGAGTATAGGAAAATTTGCAATCACATCCATCGACGAAAAATACCATTTTTGTATAGAAGTTACGAAAAAAGAAGATGGAAAGTGAATGAAGGAATATTATTACGCAGGTTTTAACTGAGATGAAGGATCATGATTTAATTTTATATC
>NZ_JBFTQI010000769.1:0-2723 GCF_056398925.1 Pedobacter sp. 01T416_2 | reverse complement strand
AATTAATTGTACGCGAATGCACTTCTGTTTTTACCCGTTTCACCGGAATTAAAAAACGCATTTATCAAATCATTTACCGCATTGGTTATCCGGCTGTAGATTTAGTAGTTTGCCAAACTACATTAATGAAAATACAACTGCTTGATCATAATGGCTTTTTATCGAAGCACAAAATATTGGTTCAACCCAATCCCGTCGATTTTAATAAAATCATTGCTAAATCTGATCAGCCTTTAATTAATGGCGATGCTAAACTCGATTTTATCTGCTCTGCAGGAAGGTTGATCCCAGAAAAAGGATTTCCGATTTTGATCAAAGCTTTTAAACTGATTCAGCAGGAATATCCCAAGCTGAAATTACTCGTACTTGGAGAGGGAAAAGAAAGAGCATCATTAATCAATATTATTCAGGAGAATAACTTAAGCGATTCGGTTTTTTTAAAAGGACAGATAGATAATCCGGCTCCTTATTTTAAACAGGCAAAACTTTGCGTGGTATCTTCCATAAAAGAAGGTTTTCCGAATGTACTGTTAGAAATGATGTCGGTAAACAGCGCAGTCGTATCCACACTTTGTGCAGGAGGCATCAGCGAAATTCCGACTATTACCAAAGTTGAAGTAAACAATGTAGAAGCCCTCGCCAAAGCGATGGGCGAAAAATTGAAACATAACCAAAATCAGGATGCCGAAACGGCGATGCAGTATCTGTACGGCCGTAGACCAGAAATATTTGCTCAATCTATTTTAAACGCATTGCAGCAACATAACTAAATCCAAAATATTAAACTAACTATTACCGTATTTTCTGATGGGATGCTTTGCTGTATCCTAAAAACTAATAATTAAGCCTTCTGTGAGGCCATTCTTAACTGTTTCTCAAACTTAAATTTTATGAAAATTCTAATTACCGGTACAGCCGGATTTATTGGTTTCCATTTGGCTAAACGCTTATTGGAAAGAGGAGACGTTGTTGTGGGCATTGATAACATCAACGATTATTATGATGTAAACCTTAAACATGCCCGCTTGGCTCAAACTGGTATTAACCATACTGATTTGGTTTACGGTATTCCTCAGGTAAGTGATAGGTATGAAAATTATACTTTCATAAAGTTGGATATCTGCGATAAAGAAAGTTTAGAAAATTGTTTTAAAACCTATCAGTTCGATGCGGTTTGTAATTTGGCCGCTCAGGCAGGAGTACGGTATAGTTTAACCAATCCAGATGCCTATATAGAAGCCAACATTAAAGGTTTTTTAAATATTCTGGAATGTAGCCGTCATTTTAAAATTGGCCATTTAYTGTACGCCAGCTCTTCAAGTGTTTATGGATTAAATAAAAAAATGCCATTTTCTGCTCATGATAATGTAGATCATCCAGTTTCACTATACGCTGCTTCTAAAAAAAGCAACGAATTAATGGCACATGCTTATAGCCATTTATTTAATCTACCAACCACTGGTTTACGTTTCTTTACAGTTTACGGTCCTTGGGGCCGCCCGGATATGGCTTTGTTCTTGTTTACAAAAGCGATTTTAGAAGGCAAGCCCATCGAAGTTTTTAATAACGGGGAAATGAAAAGAGATTTTACATATGTGGATGATATTATTGAAGGCATTGTGAGGGTTTTTGATCAACCAGCACAGGCAAACCCAAACTGGAATAACCAAAACCCTGATCCAGCTACATCAGCAGCGCCTTTTGCCGTATTTAATATTGGGCGGGGGGCACCGGTTAACTTGTTGGATTTTGTTGAAGAAATTGAAAAAGAGACGGGATTAACCGCACAAAAAATATTTATGCCCATGCAAGATGGCGATGTGGCAGAAACATCAGCAGATATTGATGATTTAAAAAACTTATTAAATTATGAACCATCTGTTTCTGTGCACAAAGGTGTAAAGAATTTTGTGAACTGGTTTACAACTTTTTATCACCCAAATTTACAGTTGGAACCTAAAACAACTGTTGTTGCAATTTAGTTTGTCATGACTGTGTAAACTAGATGTATAATAAATTTTATAAAACTGAATTATTAAACTGTCATTTTACTATCTGTAAGCAATTGGTTTACAGTATAAGTAATGCCGAATATTAAGCCTATTATTTAATTATCAGCGTTTTAACTGCATTTTATTAAATGTACTCATTTATCGCATATAGCGTTAAGTTGTAAATTTAAAAAAAATAAAAAATGCAGAGAAAGACAAAATTGTTTAAAAAAGTGAGTTTAATTGGTTTAATGTTAACGACAATTATCTTCTTTAGTAATTGTAAAAAAAGTGTGAATGCCGATGATCAGTTGGCCGACAGTACAGAATTGTTTTCAAGCGATTCAACATCAGTATTAGCAGCTATTAGTGGTAGTACAGGTAAATTAAGCCTTATAGGTGTAAAGTCTGAAGGAGGTTATGCATATAAAATTTCACAATCCATTTCTGGCGGTGACAATGCTACTTCAAAAGAACAATCAATTTTAAGATTATTTGAAAACGGAGTAGAACTTGGTCCTGCTCATAGCATACACGATGATATTAGGAATTTAGGTAAAGGAAGGTTTAGCCATTGGGGTACTACGGTAATATTTTCAGCGTCTGACAATACCGACCCAAGAACTAACGGCCGTTCTTATACCTATGTAATGGGCGGTACAAGTGCTGTTTTACCACCGGCAGAAACGGTAACTCCACCTGCAAATACAACTATAAATGTAGCCTTAGTAG
>NZ_JBFTQI010000768.1:0-2728 GCF_056398925.1 Pedobacter sp. 01T416_2 | reverse complement strand
ATGGAAAGCAGGACTACAGCTGCCTACGAGCACTGTTTCTGCGCTCCAAAAAAATAAACTTCGTAAGTCAGAAGCTTCTGGAATTCTATTACGCTTTTCCCCACCTAATACTTACGAAATCCTTCCATGCGCTTGCCCATTGAGATTTCGTAAGTACCTGGCCACCTAGACCTGATTGAAATGGCATTCCGGTATTCGACTATTTAACCTTATCGAAAATTCACCGGAATATAATGGAAAGCAGGACTACAGCTGCCTACGAGCACTGTTTCTGCGCTCCAAAAAAATAAACTTCGCAATGACTTACAAAGTTTAGAAAGGGAAGGAGCGGATGAATAACTTCGCAAGTCAGAAGCTTCTGAAATTCTATTACGATTTTCCCCACCTCATACTTACGAAATCCTTCCAGGCGCTTAGCCATTGAGATTTCGTAAGTGCCCATAAAACAAAAATCCTAAGTCTTAAACCGGAAATCCGACTCAAGACTTAGGACTAAAAGACTTTCGACTTTATAATTCTTATTTCCCAGCAGCTTTAGCGTGGTCGGCTAAAAATGTAGCTAAACCGCTATCTGTTAGTGGGTGTTTTAATAAACCTGCAATAGCAGCCAATGGTGCAGTAATTACATCAGCACCTAATTTAGCACAGTTAACGATGTGTAATGGTCCGCGGATTGATGCAGCTAAAATCTGAGTTTCGTAACCGTAGTTATCAAAAATAGTTCTGATATCTTCAATTAAAACCAAACCATCGCTAGAAATATCATCTAAACGGCCTAAAAACGGAGAAACATAAGTAGCTCCAGCTTTAGCAGCTAATAATGCCTGTCCGGCAGAAAAAATTAAAGTACAGTTTGTTTTAATTCCTTTTGACGAGAAATATTTAATGGCTTTAACACCATCTTTAATCATTGGTACTTTTACTACGATTTTCGGGTTTAAAGCGGCTAAAGCTTCACCTTCTTTAATAATCTCATCGAAAGTAGTAGCAATAACTTCAGCACTTACGTTATCATCAACAATATCGCAGATAGCTTTGTAGTGGTTAATTACATTTTGTTCGCCAGTAATACCTTCTTTCGCCATTAAGCTAGGGTTGGTGGTTACGCCATCTAAAATGCCAAGATCTTGCGCTTCTTTGATTTGATCAAGATTTGCTGTGTCAATAAAAAATTTCATGTTTATAAATTCTTAAATATTTGAGTTTCTATGATTGAACCCTGAAGAATTTAGTTCCCCCTTCAGGGGATTAAGGGAAAAGAAAAAAAAGGGCAAGCACCTTCTATCGCACCGCTACAACCTTCTACCCTTGCTGTGTTCCCACCCTGGGGGAGTTCAAAGGGAGCTGGTCGTAAAAGACTTGCCCGGCCACAAAGGTAGAAAAAGAAGTTGTTACACAAAATGCATTTTTGTATTTTTTTTCTCTTTTAGGCTATGTAGCTGATTAGTAAATTAATAAAATTAAAATGTGTATTTTTAGAAGTTAGCAGGAAATACAAGATAAATAATTTTTCAAGCATACTATTTATATATAAATTAAATATTCACAAATAAATCAACAATTAAAACGATTTATGTTGAGATTTAGCAGAAAAAGCGCATTTATTGTATAATATTACCATTATAAATTTGACAAATATTCATCCATATTATTATCATTTTTTTAATCTAAAAGCTTTAAATTACTTAAGGACTAAAATTTTTCTAAAAATCGTGTCAACTCTGTAATTTAAGATTTGTTTTTCGTATCTTAGTGTTTCCTATACACTAACAACTAACGAGCAAAGAATGGAACCAAACAGTGGATTGTACGATGCGCAATTTGAACACGATGCCTGCGGTATTGGGTTCGTTGCACATGTGAAAGGGCGAAAATCGCATCAAATCATCTCTGATGCACTTACTATTTTAGAGAATCTAGATCATAGAGGGGCATGTGGAGCAGAACCAAATACAGGCGATGGTGCAGGTATTATGATTCAGATTCCTCACGAATTTTTTTACGACGAATGTTTAAAAGCTGGCTTTAGCCTACCAGAAACCAATAATTATGGTGTAGGTATGTTATTTATGCCGAAAGATATCAGATCGAGAGAAGAGTGCAGAGAATTGATTTACCGTGCCGCCGAAAAATTAGGCCTGGAAATTTTAGGCTTTAGAAAAGTTGATGTTGACACAACAGATATTGGCAATATGGCCCTTTCTGTTGAACCAGAAATTGAGCAGGTATTTATTGCCCGTCCTTATGCAGTAGCACCAGGAGCAGATTTCGAACGTAAACTTTATATTTTTAAAAATTACCTGATTAAACTGATCGTAAACACCGTTCATGGTGGTAAAGATTTTTATATTGTTTCGCTTTCTGCGCAAACCATTATATATAAAGGTCAGCTTACTTCTTTACAGGTACGTACATATTTTACCGATCTAACCGATAAGCGCATGGTTTCTGCTTTAGGTTTAGTTCACTCACGTTTTGCAACCAATACTTTCCCTTCGTGGAGGTTGGCGCAGCCATTCCGCTTTATTGCACATAATGGTGAGATTAACACTTTACAAGGAAATTTAAACTGGTTTAGAGCAGGCGTTAAGTCTTTTGCTTCTGCTTACTTTACGCCGGAAGAATTAGATATGTTATTGCCTGTAATTGACGAAACCAATTCAGATTCAGGCTGTTTAGATAATGTTATTGAGCTGTTACTTCACTCTGGAAGAACCCTGCCTCATGT
>NZ_JBFTQI010000767.1:0-2739 GCF_056398925.1 Pedobacter sp. 01T416_2 | reverse complement strand
CACTAAGTCATTGGCAGATTAGTGGTGATGCCAGTTTGCGCTTAATGGTATTGGTATTTAGCTATGCCATCTATTTCTTCATTGTATCTGCTGTTACGGTTTTGGTTTCGGCTTTTGCACGCAGTTCTAAATCAGCCCTAACTACTTTATTGGCCTGCTGGATATTTTTTATGGTCATTATGCCGAGGATTACCCAGGCAATCGGCGTAAAAATTTACCCCTCCCCATCTAAAATAGAGTTTGCCTATGCCATTGCTACCGACATCCATAAACAGGGCGATAGCCATAATCCAGGTGACCCACATTATGCTGCGATTAAAGACTCACTACTCAAAACTTACGGTGTTACCGATGTAAAAAAACTGCCTTTTAACTATGGTGGTTATATTATGGCAGAGGGCGAAAAAATAACCTCAAAAATTTACAGCAACCACCAAAAGGAACTGAATAAAATTTTTGAAAAGCAGAACAGCATTACAAAGGTAGCAGGTTTCATGAACCCTTACTTATCCCTCAAGCATATTTCGATGGCCATAACAGCCTCTGATTTTGACACCTTTGTTGATTTTCAGAACCAGGCAGAAGCCTACCGCTATCAGCTGGCTCAAAAGATGAATAAACTACAAATTGATAAGATCAGTAACATTGCCCCAGGAGAAGAAGAAAAACCTTTGGCCATTAGTAAGGCAAACTGGGCTGAACAATCTGATTTCAATTACCACTTTGGCAAATTAAGTTCAGTAATAACAAATGAGTTATTGGCACTGAGTGCTATAACCTGTTGGTTATTGGCAACGATCCTACTGCTACAATACATTGCCAGGTGGATTAAAACGATATAGCTATTAAGGATGAAAAAAAGTATATATAACCTCGAATTTAAACTGTTTTTTAGAAACAGCTCCTCATGTATAGGCATCATTGTGCTGCTGATTACAGGCTTTGCCGGTTTGTATTTCGGCAAAACCTTTATTGCCAACCAACAGGCCGTAATTGAAAAAGCAGCAATGTTACAAAAGAAAAACACCCTCAGCAATATCGATCATTTTGGTAAAGATATTGGCTTATTATTTTACCACAATAAATTTTCATTGGCTAATGCACCCAATGCCTGGGCCGCCTTTGCTAATGGGCAGCGGGATATTAACCCTTATTTAATCTCGGTAACCATGCTGGGTTTAGAAGGTCAGATTTACGATACAGATATTAATAACCCGGTAAGCCTGCTTTTGGGCAACATGGACCTGAGTTTTGTGTTTATCTTTTTATTTCCCCTGGTGATTATTGCCTTTAGCTATAACTTGCTTTCGGAGCAAAAAGAAAGTGGGGTTTGGTCGCTTTTAAGCGCGCAGACCAACCAGTCTTTTCAGGTGATCTGGCAAAAATTTTTAGTTAGGGTAGCCGTAATTTTTTGTGTTGCTTTATTACTATTATTTGTAGCTGTTCTTTATCTGCATTTGCCCGCAGATTTCATTTTCTTTTCAATAACTACACTCATCATATTTTATCTGGCTTTCTGGTTTGCAGTTTCATTTTTTATCATTTCTTTAGCAAAATCATCGAACTTTAATGCTTCGGCATTAGTTGCCATTTGGGTACTTATCTGTATTGTAATTCCAGCATCACTTAACCTTTTTCTTACCCGAAAATATCCCATGCCAGAAGCACTGCAAAATGTAATTAACCAACGCGAGGGTTATCACGAAAAATGGGATATGGCCAAAGAAGTTACAATGAAACCATTTTTTGAACATTATCCGGAACTGAAGCAATATCCCTTCCCACAAGAGAAAACTTTTAGCTGGTTCTGGTATTATGCCATGCAACAGATGGGCGATGATCAGGCAATGCCGAGTAGGCGCGCAATTGAGAATAAACTGGCCGCCAGACAGCGATTTACAAATACGCTTGCATTTTTCTTCCCTACCATACAAGCCCAGTTGGGGATAAACAATATGGCTGGATCGGATCTTAATACCCACCTCGATTTCCAGCAGGCGGTTAGAAAATATCATGAGCAGATCCGCTTGCATTTTTATCCAAGCATCTTTCTTAATAAAGCAGCGGACAGTACAGATGTTAAAGACTATAAATTGGAAAAATATAGTCCGCAGCAAACGCCTTCAGTTTGGGTTAATTTGCTATCTATGTCGATCCTAACCGTAATCCTAATTGGAACAACAGCTTTTAACTTTAAAAGGCAGGAACAATTTTAGGTTTACTGTGGTTGAAACAATATAAAAATGGTCTGCGTTTACATGGACCATTTTTTTTATCATAAACCATTAAGAAGTTATAAATATCGAATAGGTGATGGTCTGTCGAATAGAAATTAGCCGAAGTCAAAGGCAGTATGAGTTAATTCCACGTTGCAGCCAAATAACCTATTGAACAATATACTAAAACCTATTAGCCAAAGAAGAAAATTCTTTACATCTGGCTATACCTTACAGGATGGAACAGGATGGACTAACGAAATAAAAGTTCTAATCTCGTATAACCAAATACCATCAATTCTTTTAATCGATACCTATATGAGCAAGAAAAATTATACGTCAAACAATGCAATCGTTTGCACCTAATCGCCCCTATACTACCATTTTAAAGCCTTAAGGCAAAAAAAAGACTATTGTAGTCAAACATTAAAAACTAACTCATTTTTCATCCTAAAACAGGTAATACATCCAGAAAAGAATGGATTAATTGCTTAATCATATGCCCTCAAAACAGATAGCACAC
>NZ_JBFTQI010000766.1:0-2746 GCF_056398925.1 Pedobacter sp. 01T416_2 | reverse complement strand
GTTTAAATGTAGGCCAAGTTCTTGAGCGTGTTGTACGCAGAGATAGAATGGGGATAAGTGAATTATCCCGGAAATTAAATGTAAGTAGAAGAACTATTTACAATTGGTTTGATCAGAAAAGTCTAAACCCTGAAATTATTTGGAAAGTGGGTACCGTAATCGGTCACGATTTTTCTGTTGAGTTACCCGAAACTTTTGCTAAAAACAGTAACTATATCCACGAAGCTTTAGATGCACATACAGGGGATCAAACCAAAGGTGATGCGAATTCTGTATACTTCTGGATGAATAAATACATCAAGTTACTTGAAAAATACAACGAAATATTAAGCAATAACAACATAGATAAGAGTGTTTCTGAAACGGTTGCACATCATACTATGCCAAGAAATAACAATCGGTCTATTTCTTAAGCCATCGCTGGTATTTTAATTTATTTTAAACCCATATCTTCTTAGGGTTTACCATCCCCGGTGAACTCTCCCTTTTTTTTATAGTATCTCTCTAAATAATTCACCATAAGTACAATTATGGTGATGGATTTCTATTCACTAAAATTTCGAAATCATGAAAACAATTAACGCACTAACTCTACTGTTGCCATTGTTTGCTTTTCAAGGCGCCAAAGCACAATCGCAGGTTTATGGTGGTACCGGTATCCGGTATTCTGTTGGTATTGAAACAGGTTTGGCTACTGGCTATTTGGCCAAAAAGTACGAGGCACCGCTTGGCGTTTCCGTTCAGGCAGAATTTCCCATCACTGAAAGCATTTTATATGCCTCGGTAAATACCGGATTCAATAACATTTTTGTATCGGGCAACTACTCCCACCTGGTAGATGATTTACAGCTTGTACCAGTTAAAGCAGGCTTAAAATATTTCTACAGAAGTAATCTTTATCTGCAGTCGGAAATAGGTTTCTCCTTCCTTTTAAATAAAACAAATTGTGTTGAGGGCAAAAAAGCTGCGTTTGTATACGCGCCACAGGCAGGGATGATATTTTATCTGCACAACAATAATTATATCGATACAGGATTACGCTATGAAAGCAATGGCAAATTCTATCACTGCGACCATACGAACAACTTTGTAGGCTTCAGAATCGCCTGGGGCTTCAGTTTATAAAACGGGCATTCCTAAGTAATCATCTTTAATAAGCTTCATAAATGAAAGCAAGTATACAATACAATACGATGAACGGATTGTGGATCCTTTTTATTGATTGTAAATATGAGGATTCTCCGAAATACATTAGGATGATTACGAAAATTATAATCAAAATGTTATCAGGAACAGTCATTCCCGGCAATCGGCGAAGGGTTAGATCTGGCAGGCATTACCTGATCCATGAGCATGTGATAGAATTGCACACAGACGAATGGTTTCCATTGGTGCTGGCAAGCGAGAGCAAAGAGCTTTTGGAAGGTATCAAATCCATTTTTATGGATATGAGCGGGAAAAAATAACCCGCCCAATTTATTTTATCGATCAAAAATACGGGAAGGTTGCTCCGAAAGGAGTAGCCTTTTCTTGTTTCCATGCTATCGTAAGCAATAAAGACTGCAACATAATTTATAATCGATCCGAATCCGTCACGATKAAAATCCTATCGTATGGAACGATTAATTAAGTGTTTAAACTTGTCTTTCTACAAGCTACAATTGACGTATTCTAAAGAGAATTCGTCATTGCGAGGCACGAAGCAATCTTAATGCGCGCCGCTAGTAGCGATCGTTGTAAGATTGCTCGTAGCTTACAATAAGCTAAAAATCTATATGTCATTTATATTAATTTTTATGCAATAAATTATCCCTAATATTCGATTACAACCTTACCAATCGTTTTTCCGCTTTCTAATAAGCGGTGTGCTTCTTTTAGGTTTGCTGCTGTAAATCCTTTCAGCGTGGTGTTTAATGTCGTTTTAAGCGTGCCATTGTCAAAAAGTTCGGCGAGTTTATTTAAAATATGGTGTTGCTCTTCCATATCATCGGTTTGATACATCGAACGGGTGTACATCAATTCCCACGAAAAAGTAACACTTTTGTTTTTCAACTTATTCAGCGCAATAGGAGTGGCTGAACCGGTAATGGAAACAATGTGTCCCTGAGGTTTGATCAATTCTACTATCGCATCCCAATAGTTATTTAAATCAACAAAATCTAGTATAAAGTCTACTTCCTGATAACCTCCTGCATGTATTTCTTCAATCAGGTTTTTATGGTCTACTACCAAATCGGCTCCCATATCCAGGCACCATTCTTTGGTTTCTGTACGCGAAGCGGTGGTAATTACCTTTAGTCCGCTTATTTTTTTTGCGAGCTGTATGGCAATTGAACCTACACCACCGGCACCTCCAATAATGAGTATACTTTTTCCTTTATCTTTTTGTTCGCTGATGCGGATACGATCGTATAACGATTCCCATGCTGTAAGCGCGGTTAGGGGCATAGCAGCAGCTTCGGCATTGCTGAGTGTGCTTGGCTTTAAACCTACAATACGTTCATCTATCAATTGATATTCGGTATTACTGCCACTGCGCGTAAGGTCACCAGCATAATAAACCGCATCGCCAGGTTTAAAAAAAGTAACCACCTCTCCAACAGCTTCTACCGTTCCGGTAGCATCCCAGCCAATCACTTTAGGCGTTTCCAATACAGTATCTTTAGCACTGTTCTGGCGTATTTTATAATCTACCGGATTTACACTGATTGCATTTATCTTAACCAGTATATCGCGTCCGCTAGGT
>NZ_JBFTQI010000765.1:0-2754 GCF_056398925.1 Pedobacter sp. 01T416_2 | reverse complement strand
CTTGTAGTCCTGATTAGCCATGTCGTTAAAGTTCAGTATAAGTGATGTCAGTCTGAGCCTGTCGAAGACCTTTAATAGTCGAAAACAAAAAAACATTTTTCTTCGACAGGCTCAGGATGACAAGGTTTTTTGTTTTCTCCTTAACTTAATAACATTGCCCCATTAGAAGGAAATCGAGAGTTACCACGGCAATCAAGTTTAGATTGGTAATATTTGCTACTATTTAAGGTTGGTTAGCATGATGCTGATCGATGGATCGTATTCCAGCATTGTGCAGCCCCAAATAGTATTGCTTGCCGAGCCACTTAAACCTGATGGCAGCGACAGCCCCGAAGTATGAGGGCTATAGCAAACAGCAGGGCAGCATGAACCGAAATGCTACTGTATCTGATTTTCAGAAAACAAAACTGATTCTCCAGCTTTCTGTCAAATTGCTTTGTGCCTTTTAATAGCGACCTTATTTATAACTTCCAGTCTGGTCTTTCGAAATGGCAGGTATAACCGTAAGGGTTTTTCTGTAAATAATCCTGGTGTTCTTCTTCAGCATTCCAGAAATCGGTTTCAGGTACCACCTCTGTTACAATTTTGCCAGGCCATTTACCAGAAGCATCCAGTTCGGCAATTAATGCATTTGCGGTATTTTTCTGTTCTTCACTATTGTAAAAAATAGCTGAGCGGTATGAGGTGCCCACATCATTTCCCTGTCTGTTGCGTGTGCTCGGATCATGGATCTGGAAGAAGTATTCTAATAATTTGCGGTAGGTTAAAACGGTTGGATCAAAAGTAACTTCAATGGCTTCGGCATGTGTACCATGGTTTCTGTAGGTGGCATTGGGAACATCACCGCCAGTGTATCCTACTACGGTAGAGGTAACCCCTGGGTAATGACGGAGCAGTTCTTCTACTCCCCAAAAGCAGCCGCCTGCAAGAATGGCTTTTTCAGTATTCATATATCTTCCTTTTTTTGATTAATAAAGATACGACGAAGATGTGTAAAGGGAAAGTAAAGAAGGGGGGCGCTATTTAATTGTATGGTATAGTCGGTGAAATGACAAAAGATAGGATAAACCGTTTAGTGTTATCCTGAGGGTTAATTAATTGTTTAAAATCAATATGAGTGACGTACAATTGTTTTCTCTTGGCCTACGGCGCGGTCTTGCCTCGGCTCACCGCCGCCGAAGGGCTCTTTCTTTTTGGCATCAAAAAGACCAGCATAGCTAGCTTGAATGCCGTTTGAAAACATAAAAGCCCATGAAAAAACAAAAAATGCCGGCTGAAAAATTTATTCATTTGTATTATGGTTTTCAGCTGTATTCATGAGGGCTTCGCCGTTTTCTTTCGAAGCGAGTACGTTGGCTTGGGCAGTGCAGCCCGAAAAATTTGTTAGGCCGGATTTATTAGAACGGGATACGGTGCTACGGCCTAGTTGGGCGGAATACACAATCGGCATAAACCATTCATATTTAAATAATTACAAAATAACGTCAATGGCAGCGTAGTTGAAGGATCATTTTACGATATAAACTTATATGATCTTATATTCCTCACATGATTGAACGCATCCAGGGGTCTTCGACTACGTTCAGACTGACAAATTTTGGCAACTGCAAGCTCTTATGTTTTGGAGCGCAAGGTTTCTGCAAACACACTAAATTTCTTCCCGTCTTTCGCTTTTACGCTTTCCCGAAAGTTCGGGATGCCTCGTCGCTGCAGGGTAACGCTTCAACCGGGGCTAATGGCTAACTCAGTTTTTTATTTTTGAGGTTGCAGGGTGCACAACCCGTAGCTTATAAACCCGACAGTAGCGGCAGCCTCCGATTTTTTTCTATCGGAGCTATAGCGAATGGCGGGACTGCAAACCGCCAAGAACTACAAGCCATTCGTTTCCTGATTTTGAATATACAATGTCGGTCGGTGAGACACCAACCGATAGGACGATAAGGGCTTCTGGAAGGCAAGATATCTTGTGAGAAATCGTCATTCTCGCGCAGGCGGGAACCACGCAGTACTCAGCGAAGCTAATCTTAAAGCCAAATGCATTAAGATTCCCAATCAAGTTGGGAATGACGACGTGATTAATGAATATCTTTTGGAGAACTATTGATTGCTCCAGCTAAAATCCATAAAACTTACATTGTTTTTTTTGGAAGAACTTACGGCGATCCCTTGATCGGCCTTATCGGCAAAGGTAAAACCTTCCAGCTCATCCGGTTTATCGGTGTCTATAACTTTGATAACAGATTCCTGACCGCTGGCAAGCGATTTTTCCAGATCAAGAAAGGTCAGTCTCCATTTACGCCCTTCAATTTGGTTTTGGATTAAAACGAGTATACCTTTAGCCGCAATATAATGTAAGTTCTGTACCCATGGCGAGCATGTGAATTTTTTAAAGAGGATTCCTTTTTCACTTGTTTTGCTGGCTTTTGATAAAGCTATTGGGTTATACAATCGTACTTCATTTGCTTTATTGCCATAATCGGCTGTTGTCACAAACCATTTGCCTTTATAATTTACATACTCAGGCCGTGTACCCTGGATACAGGCATCATCTTCAATAGATTTTACAAAATTTCCGTCCAATGTTTTCGTCTTTAAAAAGCCTTCCCAGTTGATGCAGTTAATTATCGCTTTCCAAACGGTGCCTGCTGCATTTTGCTTTACTGAGTTGCCCACAAAAGTTGGTAAGCCTTTGTGATAGGCAATGCCAGTGGGATGTTTGATGATATTTTCGCCTTTAACGGTGAACTTGTATTC
>NZ_JBFTQI010000764.1:0-2756 GCF_056398925.1 Pedobacter sp. 01T416_2 | reverse complement strand
CTTACATACCGCCGCACAATTAGGAAATATAGAATTGATTATTTTATTGTTAGAACACGGAGCAGAAGTTTCTTTGCGCATGGAAGGCGGAAAACTGCCTGCAGATTTAGCCGCAGAAAAAGGCTTTAATGAAATTGCAGAGATTTTAAGAGACGATGACTAGACAGTTCTCAGTTTAATCAATTGCAAACTGGATACTGTTAACTGCCTACTGAACAGTTTTCAGTTTGAAGTCCACAGTTTTCATTTCATATACTACAAACTCGTACTGTTAACTGCAAATTGGGCACTGCCAACTGAAATCATTCCCAAATCCTCGACCGCATTCTTTTCATATACGTCCTGATATCGAGTACAACAGCCGCTAAAAAATAGAACAATATTGGAAAACCCACCGCTAAAAACGACGAATAAATAAAAAACAAACGCACTTTCGCTGTGCTCATGTTCAACTTGTTAGCCAAATAAGTAGAAACGCCAAAACTCTGTTGTTCAAAATAGGTTATAATTCTTTGGAACATTTTAAGCTTATTTTAAAAATCTTAATAACAATACCACAAGATAAAATCATTGGAAACCGAAATCATAATTTGATTTCCAAACTCTAATTTAGCAATAATAATCGGTTAAATTTTCAATAGCATATTCTATCTCGATTATTCCAAAACCAATTTTTCGAAATCCTGTTTATCCTCGTGTTTAATAAATAGCGTCTGTTGTTCTTCCAGTCCTGAAAACTTTTTGATCAGTTCTGCCTTAAATTTATGGATATCGACATCTTTGTTTAAAATAACAGTTAAGGCATCGGCATTACCCCTAACCTCAATAATCTGATTAGGATATAGTTCTTTTAGCTCGTGTGGAAATTCCATAATTTAAAAACAGATTATAGGGTAGAAAGTTTTGTTTGAAATCAGCATCTGGTTAGGCCTGCTTTAAAATTTTAATTCCAATACCACAATATAGACATTTTTTCTCATCGCAGTATTGCTTTTTCAGCTGCAAAATTCCTTGCGAAGCAAATGCATGATCCATCTTCACCCCTGCCCCGGTAAATTTATCTGTAATCGCATTTTGCTCAGCTGGCAAACGCTCCAACAATTTTATCGCCCTGCTAATATAGTATTGTGTACCCGTGTGTTTACCATACGCGAATAAAAACAAAGCCACCGTATTTAACAAAACAYTATCAACAGATGTTTTCCCAATTTGCGTATTTACACCAGAGGTTTCTTTTTTAAAATGATAATGTGTTTTCCAGTAATCGTTTACCGGTAGGTTTTCAAACAAAGCATGCAATTGGGCTATATCTTTGATTTCGATAATTTTAGAAAAAAGATGGTTGGCTTTTACAATTAACGCTGCAAATTGTGCCAATCTGATTGTAGGAAAGTTTTGCGGCCTCATCCGCATAAATTTCCACATCGAAACTTCTATAGGTTTAATATTGTATTTCTTTCGAAGAAACTGGAATTCGGCCTTTAGCTTTTTAGGGTACTCCTCTTCAAACTGATCATTTAAAAAACCAGCGGCACCAAAAACCAGCGCTTCAATTTGGTTTGGGTTATTTTTGTGCTTGGCATAAATTTGCTGCGAAACGGCTTTAGCAAACAACTCAAAAGGCAGGGCATTTATTTTAAAGCCAAAATTACGCGCCAGAAAACGGTAAAAAGTCTCATCCCAATTCCCATTTAATTCGTTCAAGGTTTCTGTAACAGCATTTGTTTTTTGCTCGAAACGTTCTATTAAGGTTCTTGATAAAAAAGAATCGACAATTAATTGATCTACCGTTCCAATTTGTGCAATGCAAGGAAAATCAGTTAATGTGAGAAATAGGTTTTCGTATTTTTTGATGAGATCGGCAGAGATACGCTGTTTTAATTCCAAAACGGGCAAAACAGTATTGTCTATTCTTTTTATTTCCGCATCATGCTCATAAACAACATGTAAGACAACATTTTCGTAAGCGGGATTAATCTGATGATTGTGTTTTAACCAGTCTGACGACCGGAGGTGAATTTCTACATTACCAGCCCATGTAGTATCGTCAATTTCGATTTTCGCGTTAAAAAAATCCGGCCCAGCATTTTTGTTTAACAAGCCTGGATTGATAATTTTCAAGTTTTCTCCAGCGGTAGTTTGCAGCCCGCTATAATCAAACGACCTGAATTGCCATACATAATGAAGAAAATCTTCTGGAAAATTCATTCTTCAAGATAGTAAATTATTTTTAAAATCTGTAGTTTAAATCTTTCGCTTCTGTAGAATAATTATTAAACACGTATGTAATTAAATACCTATTATTACTTTTTTCAAATACAAAATACCATGTTGTATTTGGGTTCATATTGAAATGAATATAATATTTTCCAAATTTTAGAAGTGAATTGGGAGCGGTATAATGTTTTTTGTTATGAATGGTTCTTTCAACATTATAGATTATTTTTGATAACATAGTTTAAGGCACTTTCTTTATTGGAAAAGTATCCCTCATAAAACAAATTATCAATTAGTTGATTAAAATACAAGAGTACCGAAGGATGAAAATTTACAGCTATTTCCAAGGCAGTTTTTGTATGTTCTCATGGACGGATTTCTCAAATTCTTCTGCAGAAATACTTTGAGCCCATTTTTCATCAAATGATACTTGATCTTTCTTTACATAAGCAACAGCTGCCTCTTCAACAACAAATTGCTTTTCTTCTTTTAAGATGTTGATCAGTTTTTGTTTTTCTTCCACTGTTAATGCCCTAACC
>NZ_JBFTQI010000763.1:0-2759 GCF_056398925.1 Pedobacter sp. 01T416_2 | reverse complement strand
GCGATTTCCCTGAACACAGGGCCCGAAACCGTAGCACCATAATAAGCACCTTTTGGATCGTTAATTACCACGATTAAAGAATACTTAGGCTTATCAGCTGGAAAATACCCTACAAAAGAAGCCTGATATTGTTTTTTCCCTTTATATCCTTTATTTGCATCAGCCACCTGGGCAGTACCGGTTTTACCCGCGATCGGATATAGCGGATTATAAACGATCTGCTTTCCACTACCTTCCGTAACCACACCTTCAAGCATTTTCTTGATCTTGCTGAGGGTAACATCCGAACATATTTTATCGTTAATTACCCTTGCTTTAAACTGCTCGATCGGGTTCCCCAGCCTTCTGATCTCTTTCACAAAAATTGGAGCTACCATTTTACCATTGTTAGCTACCGCATTATACAATGAGAGCATCTTTAACGGTGTCAACATCATTTCGTAACCGTAAGCCATTTGCGGCAGCGTCATGTTTTTGTTCCAGCTTTTGTTCCCTTTAGGATTTTTGATCACCGGCATTGCCTCACCAGGAATCTGCAGTTCCATTTTTTTGTTCAGCCCCCAATCATATAGGTGATCTGTAAATTTCATCGGATCGCTGCCATAATGCGTGTTGATCAGCTTTGCGATTGCAGCATTGGAAGAGGTTTCAAAGGCTTTTTTTGCTGTAACCGTTTCAATTTTTGGATGTGAATCCGTAATCAGTTTTCCAGGGATCTGATAATAACCAGTACCGATCATGGTATTCGTATCGATCAATTTATCTTCTAAAAGCGCCATATAGGAAGCCAGTTTAAAAGTTGATCCCGGATCCTGGTTACCTGCAATGGCATAGTTAAATTTTTCTTTATACACCCCTTCTTCTACCTTAGAGAAATTGGCTACTGCACGGATTTCACCTGTTGCCACTTCCATCAGGATTACTGTACCATGATCGGCCTGCGATTTGATCAACTGCTTTTCCAACGCACTCTGGGCCAGATCCTGCATGTTCACATCAATGGTCGAAATAATATCAGCACCGTCTTTTGGCGCTACTTCAGCCTCCTCGTTTACCGGGATATAAACACCCCCAGCGATGCGCTGCATCAACCTTTTCCCGGTTTCGCCGTTGATATACTCTTTATAGGCACCCTCTAAACCCACACCGTTTTTAACATTTTCGTTTTTATACCCAATGGTACGGGCAGCCAAAGCCTGAAAAGGAAGAATCCGTTTATTCTGTTGAACGGCAATTAAACCGCCACTAAACTTACCGATGTTATATAATGGGAAAGTCCTGATGGTTTTAAGATCAGCATAACCTACTTTTCGGTGAATCAGCAAATAGCGCGAGCTGTCCTGACGGCCTTTACGCAGGTATCTAGCATATTCCTTAGCTGTTTTATCCTGAAAAATCTGCGAGAGTTTATAACCTAAAGAATCAACTTTTTCATTGAACACATCTTTATCAGCAATGCCACCGGCGAACATATCCATGCGCAGTTCGTATTCCGGTATCGAAGTAGCCAGTAAACTACCATCGTTAGAATAGATATTCCCACGGGTAGCCTCCACATTTACATATCGTGTAGAAAGACTATCTGCCATAGCTTTCCATTTTTTCCCTTGCACATACTGTACCTGACCAAGGCGTAAAAACACCGCGAAAGCAAAAAGCACAATTAAGCCAAATGCCAGATATACACGAAGCAAGATGTTTGCTCTAATATTCATCGCTTTTAACAATTATTTTTTTTGGTGGTTCAATCAGTTCTTTTATCCCAAGGGTATCTACCTTTTTGGCAACCTCTGTTAGTTTACTCTTGAACATCAGGTCGGCCTTAAGGGATTTATACTCCCATCTTAATTCTTTTACTTCTTTATTTAATTTATCAATCCGGCGAACATTGTTTACCGCAAAATGGCTGTTGGCAATGTAAATCATCCCCAAAAGCGCCAGGAAACACAAATAAGGCAAAGCATCAGTTGCCGCCTCTTTACTTACTAGTCCATCATTAAAAAGCTTGCTGATAAATGAATTGCTATCCATTTTTTCTTCAGCAGTTTTTGGCCTTTTGGGCGCAGCTTTTAACTCTGGTTCAGGCCCAACTTCCTCCTCCTCTATCTCTTCCCTAAACCTGTTCATATCTTTTCTGCTATTCTTAGTTTCGCACTGCGGGCCCTATTGTTTTGAGCAATCTCCTCATCAGTGGCAATTATCGCTTTGCGTGTAATTACATTAAATGGTTTCTGCTGATTTCCAAAAAAATCCTTTTCTACCTCACCCTGAAATTTGCCTTTCGCCATAAAGTTTTTAACCGGCCTATCTTCTAAAGAATGATAAGACATCACTACTAAATGACCGCCCGGCTTCAACACATCAGCAGCCTGCAACAAAAAATCTTCAAGCACCTGAATTTCAGCATTCACCTCTATGCGCAACGCCTGAAACACCTGCGCCAAATATTTATTCTCTTTTCCTTTCGGGATATAACCGGCAATTGCCGACTTCAAACTGTCGATATCGGTAAAAGGCTGCTCTAAACGCGAAGTCACGATGGCACGGGCCAGCGATTTAGCATTCTTCACCTCTCCATAAATCCCAAAGATTTTATGCAGCTTATCCTCTGTATAGGTATTCAATATTTCGGCAGCCRTTAAATCGCGATGCTGATCCATACGCATATCCAGATCGGCATTATGGCGGATAGAGAAGCCACGCTGTGGCACATCAAACTGATGCGAGGAAACCCCAAGATCAGCCAGAATACCATCAAC
>NZ_JBFTQI010000762.1:0-2768 GCF_056398925.1 Pedobacter sp. 01T416_2 | reverse complement strand
ACAGTATACAATGGAAGTGGGCTAAAACCAGGCAAAACACATCCCTTCGTCCATTCGATAAATCTAGAATAGAGTTTAAGATGTAATAATTGCCTATGTAACCATTCCATTGTATTTGTTAATTAAAAAACACCGATAGTTTTTGCATAAAATTTTCGGGTGGATTTGTAGGTTTGTTTTTCTTCATATCAACGAAAACCAATGTAGTTGTCCCAATGTTGATCAACTCTTCTTTTTCGTTATACAACTCGTACTCGAAAAAGATCCTGATGCCAGGTAAGGTTTTGATGATTGTTTTTACCGTAATTTCCTGATCGTATAGGGCAGGTTTAATATATTTGCATTTTAATTCCAAAACTGGCATCATAATTCCATCAGCTTCCATCGAGCTATAGCTCATGCCCAAACTACGCAACATTTCTACCCGGCCTACTTCGTAGTACTGTGCATAATTGCCGTAATACATATAACCCATTTGATCGGTTTCGCCATACCGAACCCTGATTTTTGTACTGTGGCTATACATTATTTAAAAATGTTTCTTTTGTTTAAAGCTTCACGATATTTCTTTGCATTGATTTCGTGCTGTGCTTTATTTTCAGCAAAGTTATGGTAGCCGGAAAAATCTTCTTTGGCACACATGTAAATGTAATTGTTGTTATCGCGGTTTAGTACAGCATCAATCGCATTAATACTTGGCATCATAATAGGGCCTGGAGGCAAACCAGCATATTTATACGTGTTGTAAAGCGATTGTACCTGTAATAATTTTCCGGTTACCCTTTTTACCGTAAAATCGTTGTTTGCAAAAATTACCGTTGGATCAGCCTGTAACAATATGCCTTTATTCAAACGGTTTAAATACAAACCTGCTATAATGGGCATTTCTTTGTCGYAAAGCGCCTCTGCATCAACAATTGAAGCTAAGGTGTATACCTGTACCGGAGTCAGGTTTAAACTTGCTGCTTTTTGCTTGCGGTCGGCTGTCCAGAATTTATCATATTCCTTGTGCATGCGCTCAAAGAAGTCAACCGGCGAAATATTCCAATACATTTCGTAAGTGTTCGGAATAAACATGGCATACACATTATCCTGGTTAAAACCGTATTTGCTAATCAGCGCCGTAGAATCTAAAACATTGATAAAGCTTAACGAATCGGCTTCCAGATTGCTGGCCAGATATGCAGCGAAGTTTTCTTTCTTGCGGATGTTATGGAATTTCAATTTAACCGGATCTTGATTTCCAGCTTTAATTAAGTTAATTAAACTGCGGTTGGTCATTCCTTTGGTTAAACGGTAACGTCCGGGTTTAACGCTTGTAGCTAAATTCATTTTTCCGGCAGCTGCAGTAAAAGAAGAGATACTTTTTACCAGATCTTTCTTTTTAATTTCTGCGATCAGATCATCGTAGCTGCTTCCGGTTTTGATATATAGATATTTTTGATTTTCGGTAACGTTGGGGGCAAAGTAAAGCCTGTAAATATTTAACGCAAAGTAACCAGCAATTAAAATAACAACAAGTGCAATCACTATTGCCACTTTTTTGCCTGTACTCATGTTCTTTTTTTCTACTTCAGTCATCTGTAAATATGATACGTGTTTATTGTTGTTTGTTAGATAGGGTAATGTTAATCTTTGTGCCTATAGCCACTTTGGTTAACGAATCAACCAGCATAGGATCTTGTTTAATAATAATGGCAGCAGCACTATCGGTAATAGGGCCATCGTAAATAATAGTGCCTAAACTCAGGTTCGAACCTCTTAGGCTAAATTTCGCTTCATCCATCGTTAATCCCATTAGTTGTGGAATATCTACTTCTTCGTTTCCACGTCCATCGCCCAATACCAGGTTAATCCTGGAGCCAACAGGCACAACCTGTCCTACTGCTATTGGCTGGCCGCCGAAAGAAGCTTCTAAAACCACATCGCGGCTTACATCTGGCTTATAGGTGGTATCGCCGAGTTTTAATCTAGAGCTCTCTATTATAGCCTGTGCTTCTCYTAAGGTCTTAAACGCTATATCAGGGAATTTTGTATTCGGTGTTTTACCTGCGTTAATGGTTAAGTAAATGGTACGGTTATCTTTTACAAAAGTATTGGGATCAGGATCCTGATCAATTACAATTCCTGCAGGTTGATCCATAATAAAAACAGAATCTACTTCATATTTTAATCCGGCATCTTCGAGTTTCTTAACTGCCTGCTCAAAAGATAAGCCTTTTACCATAGGTACATTTAGGCCCTGTCCGTGTTTGGTATAATATCTTAAACTAAAAAAAGCAACCAGTAGAAGCACAACAACAGTTATTATTGCAGCTAAAATATTGTTTCTAAACGATTTGGTTTTTAAATAATCTATAAATTTAGACATGAATCTTAATTTGGGTTATGCGTACAAGCTCAAATGTAACTATTTTAATGATTGATTGAATTATAGAATCCATTTCCTCATTCAATCATTCAATAAATTCTCTCCTTCAATATTACTAAAGCACAAAGATATTTATATTTTTGAGGATATATTTATATTCAATTTCTATTTATAAAAGGATTTTTAACATGAAGAAAACGATAGCATTGTTAACAGGCGGTACCACAGGCGAATGGGTTGTTTCGGTGAAAAGCGCAGCCACTATTGCCCAAAATATCGACCCCAATTTATACGATGTGTATAAGATTATGCTGAACGAAAAGGGCTGGTTTTATGAACCTGCTGATTCTGTTAAAATTGAAATTGATAAAAATGATTTTTCCTTAACGCTTGAAGG
>NZ_JBFTQI010000761.1:0-2775 GCF_056398925.1 Pedobacter sp. 01T416_2 | reverse complement strand
CTATGCCGCGGGGCATGGTAGTTTTTCGCAGATCAAGTTGTTTTTATTTGTGCTCAAGAATGCTGGCGCATTTTGGAGCGCCAAAGTACCCAAAGCGCTTCGTCAATCCAGCAATGAGCCTTTTGCACAATCCTATGCGCATCAAAAAAACAGCGGCACTTCGTTTAATCAGTTCTTGTTTGTGTTTTCTATGGGCTGATTGAGCCCTTCGGGGTTTGTGTTCAATATTTTTTAAAATTAAATCATCGTTATGAACACAAAACCACTGCGTTTCAGGTTTGTTAGTGCCAATTTACCTGAACTGCACCTGTTTTTTTGATTTCCCCGGCTCTTGGGATTGACTGGCGTGCTTCGGTAAGGGCTGTGTGTTATTTCAAAGCAAGCTAGCATAACGCCTAAACAATTTTTACAATATGTGTTTTCATGATAGGCTTAAGGACAGAAAAAAATAATTGTTAATTTTAGGTGATATCTGATCAAAAACAGCCACATACTATTAAAAGCATAGTAATCATGACAGCAACATCCACTAAAGAGCAGCCCAGCCAACGCGAAGCACTTTTTATGAAACTCTACAAAGAAGCTTTTCCTTTGGTGGCAAGGCACGTAAGCAAGATGGGCGGATCATTTGAGGAAGCGAAAGATATTTTTCAGGATGCGCTGGTGGTATATTATGAGAAAGTACAGGTTTCGGGGCTGAGGCTGAACTATCAGGAGAAAGCCTATTTATTTGGGATTGCCAAATATTTATGGATCAAACGTTATAAAGAAAACGACAAGAATGTTTCTTTTGATCAGCTTGGCCTCATTCTTAATGAAGAGATCGTTTTGGCAGATACCGGATATGAGGAAGTTTCTTCGGGGAAACTGATGCATTTACTGGAGCAGGCCGGACAGAAATGTATGCAATTGCTCAGTGCTTTCTATTACGAAAAACTGGATATGGAAACACTGGCACAGCGGTTTGGCTTTTCGGGTGCACGTTCTGCAACCGCTCAGAAATTTAAATGCCTCGAAAAAGTAAAAGAAACGGTTAAAGCAAAATCCTTAAAATATGAAGACATCGTTGAATGAGCTCCGTTTAATAGAGCACTATCTGCTGTCGGACGGTAAGGATGGAGAAAGTTTCCTGTTCGAAGCCAAAATGATCCTACAGCCTGAACTCAAGCAGCAGGTTTACTGGCAAAACAAAACCTATCAAACGGTGCGCGATTACGGCCGGAAGCAGCTTAAAAATGAAATCGAAAACATACACGAAACGTTGTTTAATACCGATGCGCACCAAAGCTTCAGGCAAAAGGTAATGCGTTTGTTCAGCAAATAAACAATCAATTTAATTTATCAATCATGCCCTATTATCGGGCACAGGCATTGCTATGCCTAAAATTTAAAATCAATATGATGGATATCAACAAAGAATTCCACCTTTATGCGGTAAAACACCAAGGCTTAAACGGCCTCTATGTAGATCAGTATATGGGCAGAACAGCTGCTCATACTATGCCTCTTGCCATGACGCCCTATATTACGGAAGAACGCCAGCTGAATGTGGCACAAATGGATGTTTTCTCGCGGTTGATGATGGACAGGATTATTTTTTTAGGGGAAGCCGTTGACGAGCGGAATGCAAATGTGATACAGGCACAATTGCTTTTTTTGCAGTCGGTTGATACCAAAAGCGACATCCAATTGTATATCAATTCGCCTGGTGGATCGGTGTATGCAGGCTTCGGCATTTATGACACCATGCAGTATATCGCGCCTGATGTAGCCACYATTTGTACGGGCATTGCACTTTCTATGGGTTCGGTATTGTTGTGTGCGGGAGCTGCCGGTAAACGTTCGGCCCTTCAGCACTCGAGGGTCATGATTCATCAAACCTCGGGTGGGGCAGAAGGAACCGCCATTGATATGGATATCAGGATCAGAGAGGTGTTAAAAGTCCAGTCGGATCTGTACCATATTTTGGCGAAACATAGTAGACAAAGTTATGAGCGGATAAATGAAATTGCCAGTCGCGATTATTGGATGACCGCCATCGAAGCAAAGGAATTTGGAATGATAGATGAGGTGTTAACGCGTGGCGAATAGGGTTTTGTTTGATTTAAAAATGAATTATTAAAATATCTAGCACCAGATCTAGCGCAAGTCTTAGCGCCCCTGGGCAAAGTATGGGCCTGACTTGTGCTTTAAACCATCAATTAAATCTCTACTAAGCACAAGTCATCCAGCTCGCTAGCGTAGAACCTAAGACTTGCGCTAGTAATGGATTAACCACCCCGCCCTTTGGGCACCCCTCCTAAATTAGGAGGGGAGTTTTCCCTCATAGCTGTATAAGTTAAATGGCGAATTAAAATTTGAACGGTTATAGTGTAGCTGCTAAACCGATAGTTTCATTATATCCATAACACTCAACAGCATTACACCAGGCATCGCAGTCTGACAACCAATCATAAATCATTTTATATGCAGCAGTAATTTCGGCAGAAAATTTTAAGGTTGCGCCTTCAAAATCATCTTCTTGAAAGATGTAGGCATTTAATCCAACATATAATAGTTCAGAGAGATGCTCCACATCAAATTGGCCAACAGCTTGTAGGTTATAACCCAGGTTTATGGCATAATGCTGAAAGGTTTCTTCATTGGCCAAAAGTTTTGTTTTGGTAAGCAGGTTGATGATATTGTTTACATCATAAAGGGCGTTGGCAATAGTAATGGGTTTGTGTTTGCCAGAGCGCGGATCAGGCCCGATAGCTGCGCTAAGCATTTCAGTAA
>NZ_JBFTQI010000760.1:0-2775 GCF_056398925.1 Pedobacter sp. 01T416_2 | reverse complement strand
GTAAAAACCTGTACCAGCCTTTCTCCATTTTCATCAACCAGGGTTAAAGTATGTCTACCAGGCGGTGGACTAATGGCCAGTTGATGAAAATTAGTAGTGGTGCTAACATATTCATTATCAATATGCCAATATATTTTAGAACCTGAATTTCTGTGGGCTGCATTAATCACAATTTTGCCTCTTGTTCCATCTAGTTCTAAGGGAATGTAAACTATTGCATTGTTTTTCGGGTAAATTACCTCCATTACACTATTTCCACCCGAAAGGTCGCAGCCACTTTTAAAAGGAGGAAGGGATTTATAGTCGCTATTCTTTATTTTGTAATAATACTCCATTGCTGGCGGCAAAATAAACCAGCTTTTGTGCTGCATATGGGTTATGCTTTCACATTGGTCGGTAACCCTAAATGTGCCTGTTCTGTCCAAATGAACCAATTTATGGAAAGGACAAACGACAGTTTTCTCTCCTGCAGCCGGCACTAATTCTTCTGTCACATTGGTACAATATTCTCCAGCTTTATAACCGCTCTGCTTGCATATTTTTATCTTTTTAAGTTTGGTGGCTGGTGTTTCGAACCATTTTCCATTAGGCAGTAACCTAAAAATGTCAAATAGGACTGGGGCAGCTGCTTCAATTCCTACCAGGCCTGGTCTTCCTTCTCCATCGGCATTGCCTACCCAAACACAAACCACATAATTCGGTGTTAAACCAACAGCCCAAGCATCGCGAAAACCAAAGCTCGTTCCTGTTTTCCAGGCAACTCTTTGCGATGAAGAAAACTGCTCCCATAAACCTTCATCACCTGGTCGCATTACCTCTTCCATTGCATTAAAAGTAGCCCAAATCGAGCCATGGTCTAAAAAGGAGGTGCGCTGATAATCTTTTTCATCTTTATTTTCGCCATTGAAATAGCTTGCAGGTTTATAATCTTCAGGGTTATACAAACCTTTATAGGTATTGAAATGGTTTAACGTACGTACCATGCCCATGTAGGTGTTAGCCAAATCCCACATCGTAACTTCGCTACCGCCTAAAATTAACGATAAGCCATAATGATCTGCTGGTTGGTTAAGTGTTCCTATTCCGAGTTTTTTTAGTTTATCGTAAAAACGTTCATATTTGTATTGTTGCAGCATTTTTACTGCAGGGATGTTTAAGGAGCGGCTCAACGCTTTATCTGCAGCAATGGCGCCATCATAGCCCAGATCGTAATTTTGTGGTGAATAGCCCGCTATTTGAGTTGGGATATCGGGAACTAATGTGTGCGGTAATATAAAGCCATCATTCATCATGCTAGCATAAAGCAAGGGTTTTAAGGTACTGCCAGGACTTCGTGGTGCTTTAATCATATCCACGTGGCTTTGTAGGTCAGCATTTTCTGGCTGGTAGATATTGCCTACATAACTTACAACATGACCGGTTCTTGCATCCAGCACTAATGCTGAAATATTGTTGATGTCGTTTGCCCGGTAACGGTTATTGTACCGTTTTAATATGGCATTAACTTTTAGCTGGATATTTTCATCCAGTGTAGAAGTAATTCTGGTAGAGGAGATTTTAAGACTCGCTCGTTCTATTTTAAAACGGTTCAACAGATGCGGCGCATTTTGGGGTAGAGGCATAGGCTTGCCCGGAACGGGTTCTAACTTGGCTAAATTCGCAGTTGCCTGATCGATGTATTTTAACTTAGCCAGCTTATCTAATAAATCGTTTCTTTTTTTAATTAATCGCGTCGAGTTTTTACCCGGATGTACCAAAGAAGGACTATTGGGCAATACAGCCAATGTCGCCATTTCACCCCATGAAAGGGTTTTGGCATTGCGACCATAATATCGCCAACTTGCCGCTTCTAAGCCCACAACATTGCTGCCGAAGGGCGCATTTGCTGCATATAAGCCTATAATTTCCTCTTTTGAATATTTTGTTTCTAAGCGTAAAGCTAAAGTCACTTCCAATAATTTTTGCCAAACCGTTCGGTCTTGTTTTCGCGATAAACGGATTACCTGCATAGTTAATGTACTCCCGCCACTAACCACGCTTTTAGCTTTCCAATTCTGGCGCATGGCCCTGCTCATGGCCAGAAAATCAATGCCAAAGTGACTATAGAACCGCTTATCCTCGAAAGCAATGATGCAATCTTTAAATTTTACAGGAACACTGTCCGCCACAGGGAACCGCCATTGTCCATCGCTGGCAATTGCTGCACTTAATAAATTACCATTGCTTGCCTCAATTACAAACGAAGTAGGTGTTTTGAACAGTTTTGAGGGTAACGAAAAAAGAAAAGCCAAAAGCAGGGCAAAGCAGATAACATCCGAAATGAGGAAAGCTTTTGAGATTTTGTTCATTTAATTTTTTAAAAATAAGAAACCTCACAGGTTTTAAAAACCTGCGAGGTTTAAAACTAATTTTTATTCTACTTCACCACCTGCACCCATTTGCCTGCTTCTGTAGCCGAAATATCATTATTGTACATTGCTTCGCATTGAACGGCTGATAAATAATATTTACCTAGATAAGAGGCATTAAGTAATACCTTGTAAACTAAACTTTCACCTTCCCTTACATTAAAATAGGTGAAAACGCGGTCATCTCTGATATCCTGATAGGTAAAAGGAGATGAGGCTAAAATGCTCTGATTATCGTTAACGCGGGTATTGATAATTTCCCAACCTGAAGGAAAAATCTGTGTTAGCGCCATTTGTTCATAATATCCCATTCTGCCAGGATTTTTTACGGTTACCTCAGCATAAAAATCTGTTCCCTGTTTTAAGG
>NZ_JBFTQI010000759.1:0-2776 GCF_056398925.1 Pedobacter sp. 01T416_2 | reverse complement strand
CCCACACGGCTAAAGAACATGCCATTTCTGAATTTACCAAGGTGCTTGATTCGATGATTGCTGCCGAGGTTGGTAATTTTGATCGATCTATGTTAAGGGGGCAAGGTTACGAGCGATCGAAATATAACAATGGTGATCACCAGGTACTTACTAAGTCACTAGATACTGTTTATTCAGTTTTCATAAACGATATTGACGTAGTTGAAGACAAAAAGAAACGTTTAAAAACCAAGATTGATGAGCAGGAAGTAAAGAGCCTTAATGCATTTGAAGAAAATCTTAATTTGCAATTACAAACCGCTGAGGCAGAAGCGGAACACGAAACGTTAAATGCCAAGAACCAGCTCATTAACACCAAAGCAGAGATCGAAAAAAATAAACAGGAAATCCAAAGCCTTAAAGAGAATAAAATTGGTTTTCATGAAAAAATTATTGCCGAGATAAAGAATAAGATACGTATTGCACAAACAGATTTTGTCAGCCCAAAGTTTAAATGGTATGAATTTATTCCAGTATTGTTCGCAAATATCTGCCTAATCACTTATCTTTTTATTTTCTACTCCTCAGCATGTTACATCTTATTGTTTGCAGTTGAAGACTCAAAAGCAGCCAAAGCCGCAGGACTTGATGCCATTCCGATGGAAATATTTAATCCTAAAGCATTGTCTTTAACCTTATCAAAAGGCGGGTCAGGTATCATTTTTATCTTACTCTTTGTAAGTATCCCACTTTTCTGTGCACTCATCAAACTTTTTACAAAGAAAAAATGGATTATAATAACTATGTTCCTCGTTGGGATTGTATTGGTTGATACGGCAATTGCCTACAAAGTTTCGGCAGCCATTTATCAAATGAAATATGAAATAGGAGACGTTCTAGAACCTTGGAAAATTTCCATGGCCTTTAAAGATCCTAATTTCTACCTGGTGTTTTTATTAGGTGCCTTTGGTTTGCTTATGCTAAAGTTCGCTTTCGAAAAACTTATGACAATTTTTGATGAAAGAAACCCTGATGTTGCTACATTAAAAAATAACCTGCTCATCAAGCAAATGGATGAGGATTTAAAGTTAGAAGAACAAAAAAGTCTATTGATTAAAGGTGAAATTTACGTGATAGATGGAAAGAACATCGGTTTAGAAGCACAATATAAGATCACTGAATCCAAACTCGCATCTATTCCAAATAAGTTAAACTTATTGCGGGAAATTAAAAAAACAGACTTAATTACGGGAAAACAACATATTGTAGATATTGCTACCATTTATAAAAGCCATGTCGAAAATGATAATCTTCCGATTTCTATCGATTCGCTAAATGATAGGATCAATATCTTTTTAGAAGGCTGGAACGATTACCTCCATGAAGAATATGCAATCTTAAAAGCTACTGAAAAATCACGAGAGGCATTTGATACTGCTGTAAATTGGCAAAACGAGAAAGTAAAAAGTTCACAAATAGATAAACGGGTGGTAATCTAATGAAAAAGTATTTTTTAATAAGCATCTTGATATGCTCGACCTGTACATATGTCGCGGCTCAAAAAACAAAAGAGGTTACAGACTATAATATAATCTTCGCACCCGATCTATCAAATCGGCTGAACCTTAAATTTTACCCCAAAGCGGTAAACGATGTAGATATTGTTCAGGGAGTATTGAAGAAAATTTGGTCAGACATATTGAAGTTAAAACGAACAGATGGCCAATTAGACCATTATAGCGTCGATTTCATCAATAAAGGATTAATAGGGTTGTATAAAATCAATACGAGTCTATTAAGCATCGACCTTCAGCAATTTGATAAACAGGTTGATCGGATTAATTATATATTGGAGAGAAATAAAGTTACCTCTTCACTCCCTAAGGACATATATAGCTTTACTATAGAGTATAAGAAGTTTAACGATAAAGCCGCAATATCTAATAATGGAGCCGATATTTGGACCTATTTTCAATCAGGTATTGATGATAGGATTATTCTGCCAGATGTAGCTGTTGGTAAAATAACGCACAAGTTTCGTAACATCATGGTATTAATGACTGATGGCTACATTGAGGCCGGTATTTATGATAAGGGTTACGATTTGAGTGCAAAAAAAGTTGCGGATTTCCGTAATGCCTTTTTAAAATCAAAGGAAAGCGATATGGGGATATTTTTATCTAAAAATACAAAGTTTAAAATCAACCCCGCAAAAAATCCATATTTAAAGAACCTTGAGGTTATCGTGATCGAAATGTATGATCGATCACTTTCCAAAACAGGGGCGGCTACAAAACATCCAACAGATATGGAAATCATGCGGTTAATTTGGGGCGATTGGATGAAAAGCTCTGGTGTAAAAAGGTTTGAACTTAAGCCTGCGGCAAGCAATCAAGCCGAAGCTGTGAAATATATTTTAGATTTTATTAAAAAATAAATATCCCTTAATCATGAAAACGCTCTCCTTACTCCTCTTTTTCTTTACCAACATTACTTGTAAAGAAAATACAACCGTGTACATTTGCAACAGTCCTGGCGCTAAAAAATACCACTATACCTCCAATTGCCGCGGTTTAGGCAATTGCACGTATAAAATTATAAAGGTGGAAATAGAAAAAGCCAAAAAAGACGGAAAAACATTATGCGGTTGGGAAAAGTAAGTTTATTGGTTTTATTGTTAACGCTCCAGGCTTGTTTCATCCCACCAGGCGAAAGCAAACCAATAACAAACTATAACCATCTTATTTTTACGGCCAAAGTAATCCGCATTATGGATGGCGATACCATGGAGGTACTC
>NZ_JBFTQI010000758.1:0-2786 GCF_056398925.1 Pedobacter sp. 01T416_2 | reverse complement strand
AGAAAGTGGAGCAGCAACCATTTAAAAACGGGCGAACCGAAAAGCCAGATGAGTAGGATCAGAAAAAAATCTATTTTATGTCTAACAACCAAGTTTCATTACACAGAGTAATTAAGGCATCTCCTGAAAAGTTATATCGTGCATTCATCGAGCCTGTAGCGCTTGCTTCCTGGATGCCACCTTACGGTTATCTGGGTACGGTACACCAAATGGATGTTAAAGTGGGTGGTACTTTTAAAATGTCGTTCCAGAATTTCACCACGGGCAATAGCAATTCTTTCGGTGGAGAGTACCTGGAGGTTAAGCCGAATGAGCTGCTGAAGTTCACAGATAAATTTGATGATCCTAACATGCCAGGAACCATCGTAAATACGATCAGATTAAAAAAAACTTCAGTAGGTACAGAACTGGAAATTTTACAGGAAAATATACCAGCAGCCATACCTGCCGAAATGTGTTACCTGGGTTGGCAGGAATCGTTAGAAAAACTGATTAAATTGGTAGAGCCAGAAATACCTGAAGGTTAACTGGTTTATGATTGGCAGCTTAGAAAATGGGGCGCCATTGCGGGGAGGAACAAAAGCCTATGCCGACTTTCGGGGAAACAACCTTTCCTGGTGCGATAAGGTTGCTTCATCCGATAAAAAATCGGCCTCGCAATGACGATCCATCTATACCGATCATCTCACTTCCTTTTTTAAGAGGCATAGATATGCCTATATTACACCAGGTTAACCTTCGATAAATCGGCACCTAAACCTTTGAGTGAAGCATAGGTTAGCTTATCCATCGTTGCCCCTTCAAAGCAGATCGTTTTAATAGCCTTGTAATATTTATTGGTGAGGGCGAAGGTAGAGCGAAAAGATACATTTTTAAGGGTTGCACCTTTAAATGTAGTTTCGTTAAGTGCTGCGTTGTGAAACAGCACCCCTGTAAAAGTCTGCCCATCCAAACGCAGTCCACGCAGATCGGAATAGTCAAAGTCTACCCCCTCAAACACGCAGTTTTCAAAAACCGTTTTCCTTAAATCGGTCTTGCTCAGTTTTACCTCAGTTAGCTTGGTATTACTGATTTTTGCCCCCGCCAGTTCTAAAGCATAGAATTTTGTACGCACCAAAATGGCCTGATCAAAATTAGTGGCTGTAAGATCAGTAGCCGACAGGCTGCAATCAGTTAGGTTTGCAGCATGAAAACTGGCTTCACGTGCATCGCTACCCAGAAACGAACTGCCAGTCAGGTCAGCACCAGTAAAATCTGAGCCGCGTAAATTACTCCCGTTAAATTTCAGCTTATGTGCAATAACACCAGCAAAATCGGTTTTGGCCAGATCGTTTCCGCTAAAATTGGTCAGTAGCTGTGGCTGATGTGAATCTGTTAAACTGTTTACCTCTGGTATTGTCTCTTCAACCGCACTGATGGCATTTATAGAAGGGCGGTTTTCTGAAAAATAATTGAGGTCTACATCCAGAATCTTGGCGAGCTGGTTCAAGGTAATAATGTCTGGCATTGATTCTCCCCGCTCCCATTTTCCAACGGCCTGTGGGCTTACAAATACATGTCCGGCAAGTCCGGCTTGAGACATGTTTGTTTTTTTTCGTGCTCCGGCAATTTTGTTGCCGATCATTTTTGCATCCATACGTACTGTCTTTTTTTAATCTTTCGACATTGCAAATGTAGCCGGCCTGTTAACCAGATTCAGCAAATCAGTCGCTCATTATAGTTGTAATTATGCTACTTTTTGTTGCTTTTTAGCAACTGTAAGTTGTTTTTAAGTTTCTAAAAGCTTTAAGGCTTAATCCCCTTTGTGATTTGAAGAATTTATTCAAATGGCTTTCGTCCGTAAACCCCAACTCATATGCAATTTCATTGATCCGCATGTTACTGAAACGCAAACGTGCCTCAACCAGTTTAATCCTTAAATTGGCAATATATTGCTGAAGTGTTTCGTTGGTATGTTTCTTGAAATATTTACCAAAATAATTCTCAGAAATACCAAACTGGTTGCTCAGTTTTTCAGCCCTTAATTTCTCAGGGTTATAAATATTCGCCTGAATATAGTTTAGTAAGGCCAAGGTTTTCTCTTCAGCATCTTCTTTAATGGCAGCAGGCAGGTATTTGGCAATATTCCGGGCTACCACAACAATCATCGTATCTACCATTTTCGCAATTAACTCTTTGTTATACAGATCACGGTTTACATATTCGGCCATCATCGCATCAATAAGCGACCGAATAAAAGGTTTATCTGAAAAGTTTTTTAGGATACAGCCTGGTTGATGACTAGCATTCTGCAGAATATATTCCATCCGCTGTACATCATCGGTACGAAAATCCTTCGATCGGATATATACATTTCCAAAACGCAGAAAGAAAAATTCGGTAGTGGTTTCTATCTCAAACGAATGGCAATCTTCTGGCGTAATCAGAAACATATGGCCGGCATAATAATCAAATTTATTGTTATTGATGCATTGTTTTCCTGTGCCCGATAAAACATATATCAGTTCAAAAAATAAATGTTTATGGCCTTCTTTCRGACATTCATCTAGCTTTTTATAAACAATTTCAAAAGGTTCGTATAAAGTTTCTCTATTCATTTTGTGCTAAACCATAGCGCAAATTTACCAATTAAAAGCAAATTTATACTGAATAATAACACCATATCAGTTTATATTTGCCTTAAAGAAATTATAAAATTGCATATTAATATAAAGACATGAAAGCTATAGGATTTGAAACCTCACTACCCAGACATGAAAGCTATAGGATTTGAAACCTCACTACCC
>NZ_JBFTQI010000757.1:0-2800 GCF_056398925.1 Pedobacter sp. 01T416_2 | reverse complement strand
GGTCGTATGAGATCTAAAATATTATTAAACGTTTGAGTCAGGATTTAGCTTTAAATCATTAAGGAATTCTTTACCTACAACGTTCTTATAATTGAAATAAGCAAAGCCAAATACGATAATTGATAAAATCAAACTTCCTATTAAACCCATCCAACCCGCTATACAGGTAAACAATATTACAGTAATACCTAAAATCAATAAATCATAAAAGTGTTTATCAATATAGATAAAGCAATATCCATCGAGTTTTTGATCGAAAATAATCCTTCCCTCAGAAATTCTCGTCCTACTGGTATTTAACTGTATCAATCTATTGTTTTCAAAAGCGATTAATGAAGGGGTATTGCTTGTTATCGTATACCCCTTTTTCTGCAAAATTGAAATTATTTCGCTGACAGCTTTTAACTCTGTCAGCGTTCCTTTTATTTGATACTCTCTAACCAACCATCTAGTGTTGTCCATTTGTTTTGATATAATTACCTGAAAAGCCACTATAATCTCGCAACTTGTACGGCTTACCAACTAATGTAGTAATGTTGATATTTGCACTCGGGCTACTTTTAATTTTAACGCCTAAATTACTCGAAAACCCAACAGCAAAGCCAATTGTATAATAGGCACTGGCAGAGGCTAAAGATACGGTAGCTACAGAGTAACTCGCAGATCCTCCGAAACTGTCTCCGGACCAATCACTGAATGTTGCTTCGTAGTCACCTTTCGATATTATCGCACCTCCGCCGCTAGTTATTCCTCCTCCAACTCCCCATCCAACAGATATAGTACGATAACGTTGTCCATAGCCACTATCCGTTATTATTTCTCCATACTCCACTGAAATTCCCTCACCTGTCTGGAAATAAGCGCCCAAGACTGAGTAAGCAACAATCTTTCCATATTTTTTAAGCTCTGTCTTATGCTCCTTTTCTATCTGCTCCGAAGTTTTTTTCTTTGGCTTAGGTCCTCTATCAGTAACCTGAGCTTGATAACTAGCCTCAAGTTGATCTAAACCAGCAGATTGGGCATCGTTCGAGCCATCATTTCGTCCAATCACACTACTTGCATGAATTCTAAAATTTAGGCCTTTCCATAATTCTGCGTCCTCATCCTTACCCTCTGAAGCCTGCCAAATCCCATCCCAGGTCCTATGTTCCCCAAACATTCCATCAGGGTCTGTTACATTTATGGGATTATTAAAAACATAAGCGTAAGGATTCGTTTTCCGATCATTTTCAGCCATTGGATCTATTACATTCCATCTTCCAAGTGCCGGATCATAGAATCGGGCGCCATAATCGTATTCCTTTAAATCATCCTGAAACTCTTTACCGTTATAAAGATACTTGTTATCGTTAGAAGATACAAGTGTTTTGGGGTCTTTACGTAAACCAAATGCATAATAATCATCCCTTTGTAACAACTCCAAAGATTGGTTATTAGGGTTCTTATAAAATGTTGCTCTAACATTACCTAGATGATCAGGCAGATTAAATTCATAGCTATAATTGCCATTCTGATTTCTTGCCACCCCCTCTTCAGTATGAATAAGTTCTATTGCTCCACCAACGTATTCAATTCCATTTATATAATAACGATCGCCAGTTAAACTACTTTGTTTTCTCAATTTATTGCCATTAGCGTCATAAGTAAAAGTAATACTCTGTGATCCGGAAATAACTCTTGGGAGATTGAGGAAATTATATTCTATATCAGTAATGCCTTTTTGGGTATCTACTTTAAGATTACCATTATTATCATATCCATAGTTACTATTAATGAAGCCCGATATACTAGTTAATCGATTTCCATTGTAACCGCTGTAATTGTTCAATCCAAAATTATCCCTTCTCAGACTTACGATATTGCCCATCACATCGTAACTTATCTCTTCACCTAAATTATTACCTGCTGTTGATTTTTCCAATCGATTTAGTTTGTCGTATTTATACTCAAAGGAATTACTTTGTCCATTTGTATACGTCTGCCCGGAAATATTGCCATTAAATTGTGGAATCACACCATCATTATAGGTTAATTGAAGTGAAAATTCATTGCTTGTACTGGTCTTCAACCATCCACGTTGATTGTAAGAATAATCTGTATGCTGCAAATTATCATTCAATTGCTTTTGTGTTAGTTGCCCAAGTTCGTTGTAAATATTTTTGCTTAAAGTAATATTTTGTCCCGCCAGGCCATTTGTGCTGATCTGCTGTRGGGTTTCTGTTTTTCTTCCCAGATGATCATATCTGTATTCATTATTTATATCAGTTTGCACACCTAAAAGTAAATGAGTTCTTGCCTGATATCTTAACTCATTTTGAAAATTATAAGTTTTACTAACTCCATCACTTCCCCCCATCAAGTCTTCACTCTTCTGTTGAACGATTCTTCCCTCCAAATCATAATAATTAACAGTTAATAGCATAGTTCCAGTACCAAGTACAGTCGTTTTTKTGGCAGTTAATAGTGTATTTAMACGATCGCCACTAGCCTGACTGGCTGAGGGTGCACCAAATCCATTGCTTGGAAAATTATAGTTATCGTAGTAATTTATGCTATGGTAATATGAAATAGATTGCGGAAGCGCATTGTTTGTATAGCCAATGCCCGTTGCAGCTACTTCCTCAAAGTTTGTGGCATGAGAATTTACAGCATCTTGAAGAGTTGCACGATCAGAGCCACTATCATAAGTGCCTGTAATAATTATCCTACCAAAGGCATCATATTTAGTAAATAACCATTTGCCCGTATCTCTTAAATTTGGGTCCTGACTAAACACAAGCTGATCAAGGGGATTGTAGAC